>JAHFQL010000033.1 GCA_023259315.1 Candidatus Woesearchaeota archaeon
AATAGCTTACATAATCTGCAAAGATAAAAAAGAGGCACAGAAGGTTTCTATTCATTTGCTGAAAAAGAGGCTGATAGCATGCGCAAATATTTTCCCGGTAAACAGCTTGTACTGGTGGAATAAGAAAATTGTCAACGAAGCTGAGAATATCATAATTGCAAAGACTAATGATAAAAATTTTGATAAAGTTGTTGTCGAAGTCAAAAAAAATCATTCTTACAAGATTCCGTGCATATTAAAAATAAATTCAGAAGCAAACAAGGAATATGAAAAATGGTCTAGTAAGGAAATGAGATAAATTATTCACTTTAATTTTTATTTTATACAGCAATCATTTTCTTCTCTTTAATCTCTTGATGCACTGCTTGTTTTGTGGTTTCCCAATAAAAATCCCTAAATTTTTTGACAACAAGATTGTCAGAATTAAGCCTGTACATCTTGGCTTTTCCAACTACTCTTGTTTGCTTTACAATTTTGCTTTCTTCCAATTTATTCCAAAATAATTTAAGTGTGGAGTAGCCTACACCAGATTGAGTTGCTATATCTGTCATACTATAATCAAAATCTTCATTAACAATTAGAAAATCCAGTACCCTTAGTATTGGGCTGTCTCCAAATATTTGTAAAAAAGCTGTTTTCATTTGCATTATATTGTTAGATATTAACAAGTATATAAATATTTCTATTTATAGCCAATATAGGCTAATAAATTAAATCAAAATAACAAGGATTATATAAAAGAGCAATACATATTTGATTAATGGGGAAGAAGTTATCCAATGTAGATTATTTGAAAATTAAGAAAAATATAATAAAAAGATTATATGCAAACAAAGCCTTTAGTAAAGGTCATTTACTTTATGAAAGATTGACTTCAGGAATACCACCACATCTTGCTGGATTTGTTGGTGTAGTCCTCGACAATCTTGTTAAAGATGGACTAGTAATTAATTATGGAAAAACCAAATACGGAGATGCTTATCAATTGAATGTTAAGAGATTAAAAGAAATTGAAGAAAGTATTTTTGATTAAATATTAAAATGTTCCATATAATAAAAGAGGTGCGGGATTTAAACAGATTCAAGCAGATACTTGCAGTTCTGTTCGAAGAAGGCTTTGATTTTCTGCTGGAAAAAATCGGGCTGAAGCATGAAGTGCCCATAACCAAAGTTTTGAAAAAGAAACTTGTAAAACAAGAGATTACAAAGCCCGAAGTTAGGCTGAGAAGGACCTTGGAAAGATTAGGCCCGACATTTATAAAGTTCGGCCAGCTTTTGAGCGTAAGGCCTGATTTGATACCAAAAGATTATGCGAAGGAGCTGGAAAAACTGCAAGACAAAACGCAGCAGATTCCTTTTGAAGATGTTAAGGAAGTAATACAAAAAGAATTTGGCAAAAATATAAGCGAGCTATTTCTTAATTTCGAGAAAGAGCCGATAGCATCTGCTTCGATAAGTCAGGTCCATAAAGCCACCATGAAAAATGGCGATAAGGTGGCTGTCAAAGTGCAAAGGCCTGATGTCAAAAGAATAATGGAAACCGATACAGAGCTAATGGAATATTTCGCAAGGCTGTTTGAAAACAATGTTGAAGCAATTGCAAAATTCAAGCCTGTAAGGATTGTAAATGAGTTCAAGGAGTGGACTGAAAAAGAATTGGATTTCAGGCTTGAGGCAAGAAACGCAAAAAGGTTTGCCCAGAATTTCATGGGAAGCAAGACTGTTTACATTCCAAAAATTTATGATGAGCTTACTACAGAAAAAGTCCTTGTTTTGGAGTTCATAGACGGGGTTGAGCTGCACGACTTGGATGAAATCAAAAAGAGAAAGATTGACTTTAACCAAGTCATAAAAAATGGGTTTGATGCCATATTCAACCAGGTTTTTGTATATGGTATTTTTCATGCGGACCCGCACCCGGGAAATATTATAATAATTAAGAATAATACAATAGCCTTTGTCGATTTCGGGATTGTCGGCTATTTCGATGAGAAATTGAAGAACAAATGCGTGGACATGCTCTACGGGATAGTGGAGCAGGATGAAGAGGCCATAATGGACACTTTGCTTAGCATGGGCATGGAGACTGACGCAGATTACGAGCAGCTGAAATCCGACATCAGTTTCATAATCCAGCCATTGCAGGGCTCTTCTGTCAAAGAAATCAAAATAAGCAAGGTCATTGAAGAGATACTTGACATAGGGCTCAGGCACAAGATAAAAATTCCTGCGCCATTTGTTTTGTTCGGCAAGACAATAATGACTCTTGAGGGAGTTGCCCTAGAGTACGACCCCAACTTCAAGCTGGTGGAAATGTCAAAGCCGTTCATAGAGAAAATAATTGCAAAGAGGTCCAGCCCATTTTATGTCTGGAAAAAATTCATGCATGACGTAGACAGGTACAAAAAGTTTGCCGAAGATTTTCCTGAAAAAGCAGAGAGGGCGCTTGACAAGATACAGAGGGGCACGCTAAAAGTCGACATTAACGACACCGACATAAAAAAATTGTCGCTTGAAATAGACAGGAGCAGCAATCGAGTTGCATATGGATTATTGATTGCTGCATTGCTGATAACAGCTGCAATACTTATCAACATAGAAAAAGGCCCCACAATACTTGGCGTCCCATTTTTGGCTTTTGCCAGTTTCTTCTTTGCGTCTTTATTGCTGAGCATATTATTTTTATCCATACTGAGGGAAAAATTCAGACATTGGTGACAACGGTTTCGTCCGTTGACACCGAGAAACTTTTTCGCAAAAAGTTTCATCAAAAATGTACCATCTTCAATGGCACAAAAATATATTGGCGAGGCGGAGGGGCTGGTGCACCCAAAAATGCATGTAACACATTAATTGCCTTTGCCGCCGAGCGTAAATATATGCGAGCGGATTTAAGAAAAAGAAAATTAAATTATAACAAATTAAAATGCCATATGCTGTAGCTCATGTTATACTCACAATTGTAATAGCAGATATCTATAGGGATTACATCTCCAAAAAGAAATTTCCCATGATTTATGTTCTTATTGCAGGAATTGCAGGCTTGATGCCAGACCTTGACATACCTGTAAGCGGTCTGATTAATTTTGTTTTTGGGACTGATTATAATTTTCACAGGATTTACACTCACTCTCTGGCTTACGCAATTGTATTTTTCTTCATTGCAATGATAATTTCATTTTATAGAAAAGAAGATTATAAATTACTGAAATGGAATGTGCCCAGGCAAGCATTGGTAATGTTTTTCCTTGCAATGTCATTTGGATGGTTTATTCATGTGCTATTGGATTGCGCACTTGCAGCAGACGGATATCTTAACTTGATACCTTCTGTGCCTTTGACATTTTGCCCACATCCGTTCAGCAACAATGCGCTTGCGGGCCTTGATGCCATAATATTGGTGCTATGGCTGCTGCACGAACAATACAGGCACGACATTAAAGATTATCTCTAACTAGAAAAGCCCAAAATCTTTCAGGAACTTTACAATCAATACTGCAAGAACCACTATTCCAATAGACGTAAACATGTTGCTCCTTTTCTTGTCATTTATGTAAACCAAAATTCCTGCCAAACCTGAGGCTATCACTAAGGAAATCCATTTCCAAAGGCTGCCAATATTTGTGTAGAACAAAAAGCCGTCTATCAATACTATAGGAATCGCAACTTTCAATATCAAATTCCAGCTGTAATCGTCTTCCATTTTTATTCTATCACAGTTCCTTTGAATTTTTTATCATTTAGCAGATTCTTCAAATTATTTAAGTCTTTACCAATTATTATCACTTTAATTTTTGACTTTTCAGCCTCTTTTGCCGCTATCGGGTCAAAAGGTATATTCATGCCAGCTTTCCACTTGTTGCCTGAGGTTTTCCTGAAATCCTGCCATTTCATTCTTTCTATTTTTTTGACATCATTGTATTTTCTTGGGTCCTTGTCATACACATAATCAACATTGCTCATGTTAATAACTTCTTTAACGCCTAAATTTTTTGCCAGCAATACCGCATCGTAGTCCGTGCTCCATCCTGGAAGCCAGCCGGAAGCCAAAACAATATTTTTCCTGAACTTGATTTTTGAATTTGGGTTTGAAATTATGTTTTCTTCTGCATAATTGTTGAATACAGACTTAAGCAAATGGGCATTTATCACAGTGGCGTAAATTCCAAGCCAATCAAGCTCTTCATTGCTGAGTTTTCTTTTTTCAGAAGCGATTTGCTGGAAATTCCTTGCAAGCCTGCCACCGCCACATATTATAACAAACCTATAATTTCTTTTAATGAAATCATTGATGGCATTCTTGAAGTCCATAAGGAATTTTTTATCCAAGTCCTCGGGAAATATTAATGACCCACCAAGGGACAAAACAAATGTTTTTGGCATATTGCAACAATGAAAGAGGATGATATAAAAACATTTCTACTTGCTTCCAAGCCCTATCAGAGAAACTCCAACAATAATAAAAAAAATACCAATCCACTTAAATTTATTCATCTTCTCTCCAAGAAATTTGACACTCAAGAAGCTGACCCAGATGTAAGTTAATGCCACAAATGGATACAAAACTGATAAATCGCCGCCTTTCAGCGCTGGAATGAAAAGCAATGTCCCAAATGCATACAAAGCAACTCCGCCAAACAGGTTATAATTTGTAATCAAAGAACTTATCTTGGACAAGCTCTTTGCAGATGCTTTCTTAAGCAAAATTGGGCCGAATGCACCTACCAAGGTTGCCAAAACCACAAGTCCCACAGCCCACAGTTGAGTCGTCATCATATCGCTCCAGAAGCATGCTCTTTGCTGCCGTAACTTATAGATACAATGCCGATTATGATTGACACAACACCAATCCATTTCAAAATATTCATTATTTCTCCAAGAAATTTGACGCTCAAGAAGCTGACCCAGATGTAGCTTGTTGCAATTATCGGATACAAGACAGAAACCTCACCGCCTCTGAAAGATATAATCATTAAAATTGCACCTATTCCGTACAAAATTAATCCACTAAGAAGATAATAATTTATTAATACACCAGTTATACTCAATTTCAAAGTTGGAATCCCAAGCTTGTACAAAATCTGTGCTGATGATGTCAATAAAGTAGTGAACAACACCAGCAAAATTGCCCATAATTTAGTTGCCATATAAGTTTTAAAGATTATTTATTGTATATTAAACTTACTTTAATATAATCTCCACAAAAGATGAGTAAGCGGGCCTTGTTATGAAAACCCCGATTGTGACTCCGATTATTGTTGTGATTGCGAATCCCTTCAACAAGCCAGCGCCTGCAAATATCAATGGAATCATTGCAACAACAACTGTGAGGTAAGCGAGCATTATAATCAGGAATGCCCTTTTTACCTTTTCCCTCCAGTTGTATACGGCTGCAGTCTCGCCTTTCAAAGTTTCATCTGTGATTACAATCTGGTCGTCAACGCCTGTACCGATTGCTACCAGAATTCCGGCAATTGCAGCCAAGTCCATGTTCCATCCAATGAATGCTGCAACTCCGAGCAGTATAAGAACTTCTGACAACATTGTTATCAATATTGGAAAGGCAATCATGAATTTTTTATATCTTATTCCAAGAACTATTGCAACAGCAAGTATTGCAAGCAAAGACATTATGATTGCGTTATTGATGAATTGCTCACCTAAAAGAGGAGAGATTGCATCTGTTTTCACAATGTTGAGCTTAACTGGCAGCGAGCCTGTTATAAGGATTGTCTGCAATCTTTTCATGCCTTGAAGAGCATTGGCTATTGCCTCCTGCTGGTTCGCGCCAATGCCTGGACCGGAAATTGCAATCTGGGTTTGAGCCTGTCCTTTCAAGTCAGCTGCTATGTTCAATTCGTCAACCTTTTTGTCGTCCAGGAAAAGCTCCAGTTTTTCGTTTAGGTAGCCGTTTCTTGGGGAATTAGGATCGTAAATAACAGACAAATCTTTTGTTGCATCAGCTTGTCTTTGTGCAGCTTCTCCGCTTAAAGTTATTGCAAAATTAAACCTGCAAGCTGTCTGTCCACCATTTGAATTGCAGTTTTCAACTCTTGCTTCCTGCGCGCTTCTCCCGACATAAACTATGTCTTTTCCGCCTTTGAAAATAGTTGTATTGCCAATCTTTGCTTCAAATTTACCTTGTTTTGCCAGTAAATCTTTTATCTCCTCTTCTGATGCGCCTGCAATCTCCACAACAATGTACTGGTTTCCAGATAAATCGCCTGCGTCCCTTATGACAATGTCACTTAAACCATAGACGTTAAGTCTTTCTTTCATGTTGTCTATCAAAACACTTAAATCATAAGCGTTTAGCTTGGTTTCTGGTTGCAAAAGAACTCTTGTTCCGCCTTGCAAGTCAAGACCTTTTCTTATGTTTGTTGTAGGAGCTTCATAAACTCTCAATCCAATGTCCTCTGTCCCCTTGCTAACATAATTTTTTTTTGGAACAGTGGTGGTTTTTGTTATTGTTTCATTGATTAATTCTGACGTGCCATTAATTGTAACATTTTTTTGAATAACTTCTGTAATTGTTTTTTCTTCTGTCTCATTTGATTGAATATCAAATTTTTCTTTTGTGGTTACCTTGTATATTTCTTTATTGGTTTTGATATTTACAGTCCTGTTCGGGCTTAGGGAGGATACTTGCTTATAATAATCATCAACGCTATTTACTTTTACATTGTTGATTGCCAGAATTCTTTCTCTTGAAACAGGCTGTACGTTGGGTTTTGGAGGCGGAATTCCAGCAACGCTTGCAGAGCTGTTGAGCGCAACACTTCTTATGGCAACGCCTTCACTTAGCGTAGGATGCAAAGCTATCAGAGAAAGCGCAAGAAATACCACAAGGATTATTACTCGGTAATTTGTTGCTAATTTTTTTATTTTGTAGTTCATATTACAATTCCTTTCTTGGCTTTTCTTTCAACATATAATCTCAACAAGCCGACATTTTGTATCCATGTGTTCAGAATGTCTGCAAACAGCCCTATAAGTAGAATAATCATTATCTGCCTTATCACTTCTGATTGTGTAACTACCATTGCAACTGTTACAGCAACAATTGCAGTCAGTGTTTCTGTCATCCCGGTTTTGATGGAGCTTATGATCCTATCCATTACAGTTCCTTCTTTTCTTTTCAAGACGCGGACTGTCAGCAAAATATCAGTATCAACAGAGTAACCGATAAGCATGAGGAATGCTGCAATGCCTGCTGTTCCAACTCTGACGCCCATGAGATTAACGACTGCCAATGATACAACCATGTCAGAAAATGCTGCGATTATGACTGCCATGCTCGGCACAAATGTCCTGAAATAAATCATAACAACCAAGCCCATGAACAGGAAGGCAACAGCCAACGCAATCAATGACTCTCTGAAAAAACTTGCCCCCAGAGAAGATCCAACGATTTCTATTCCATAATTTATTTTGCTCAAGTCTATCTTCAAAGATTCGCTTAAAGAACCCAGAAGTCTTTGAACCTGTGCTTTTTCATTGCCGTTTATGTCCGCTTCCACTATGAAACCAACAACTGTGCCTGAACTCCTCAAGCTCCTCACAACAACATCATTTTTTGGAAATTGAGACCTGATTTGCTTTTCCAGAACAGATATGTCAATGCTTTGCTCATAAGGCACTGTCACTGTCACTCCGCCTTTCAATGAGACATCCCTGTTGATGAAGTCGCCTGTTTTATATATTTGGTAACCGATTTGAGCCAAAGCAAGAACAAGCATTATAAACGGTATAATGAGCAGCAGCTTGTATTTCTTGTCATAAATTTCAAACAAAGTTCGTCTTAGTGATTTTTTCGGCTCTTCTTTTTTATGATGCTCAATCTTATGCTCTTCCTTTTTCTGTTCAGTGTGCTGTTCGAAATTATTTTCTTTATTATCTTCCATTATCAAGCCCCGCAATAAACATTAGTCTAAGGATAAAAGAACGATTAATAAAGGTTTTGTTGTAGAACTTATTTTTAATGATTAAATTTAAAAGCGAATATGGTTTACATCTTTGTAATGATAAAGGTAATTGCATATCCGACAACTGCAAATTTGGGCCCGTTATTCGATGTGGGCGGAGCTAGGCTTAATGGGGGAGAAAGTGGATTATGCATGATAGTGGAAGGCTCTATAAAAAAAGATTCAGGCTTAAGCATAGAAAGTTCTGGAGATTATCCTCTGCATAATGATGATAAATTAGTTGATAATGTGGTAGAAAATATTTTTCAGGAAAGAGGATTGAAAGGCAGCTTGCATATTGCAATTAGAAACAACATGAAACCGGGGGGATTAGGGGTGTCTGGTGCTAGAGCAGTAGCGATAATTGAAATTATCAATCAATTGTATGATTTAAACTTAACAGAAGAAGAAAAAATATTATATGCCTCATTCGGCGAGCCAAATCAACATTTGGATAATGTTGTTCCTGGAGTGGTCGGCGGAATTGTTGTTTCATCAAGGGTAGCCTACGCACAATTGCCTTACTACAGCAGATTGAGAATCCCACAAAATATTACCCCATCTTTGGTTGTTCCTTTGGATTTATATAAGTCTGGCGGGACCGCTCAGGCCAGAAAATTTGGAGACTTGAACTTTAGTTTAAATGAAGTTGTAAAGGCAACGGAATTATCTGGATTAATGATAGCTGGAATAAATGAAGATGATTTTGGAAAAGTTAGGGCAAGTATAAATGATTATTCTGCATGGGAAAAATCAGTTACCTATATTAGGAATGTAAAAGTCTACGGTATCGACGTGCTCGATCTAAATAGAAGATTGGCCAAGGCAGTAGGGGCACACGCAGTTGTTACTCCAAGCGGAGCTGGGCCTGCAATGTTGATATTATCTTCAGATCCAGCAGTTGCACTTAGAGCCAGAATTGCAGCAGAAAAAATATACAGGGAATATCATCATGAATCAAAAGGATTTGATGTTAGTTTCTTCTAATTTTAGTATTGGATTTTTATTTCAAACAAGCTTTCACAAACCCGTAGAAAAATGGCGATGGATTGCCTAATCTTGATTTCATTTCGGGATGTGACTGTGTTCCTATGAAAAAAGGATGCCCGGGCAATTCAATGTATTCCATCAGTTTTGTCTTGTCGGCCCTCATATAATACCCGGAAAACACCATGCCATTTTTCTCAAGCAAATCAACATATTTTGGATTTACCTCGTATCGATGCCTGTGCCTTTCCAAAACAATTTTTTTGTTCTTTTCCAACAAGCCTATCCTGAATGCCTGTGACTTGTCTTTCATCAATTCTTGCAACCTTTTTGTGTCGTCTATCAATCTTCCAGTTTCTTCGTATAATTTCAGCACTTGCGTCTTATCTTTCAGGACAGCTGCATAAGCTCCCAAACGCATTGTCCCTCCGAACATGCTTTTCTCGAGAATTTCTTTTTGCGCAGGCTGTACATCAATGACCGGAGACTTTGTCTTGGGATTGACTTCTGTAGTGTTGGCATCCTTTAAGCCGCAAACATCCCTTGCAAAGCCTACAACTGCAAGCTGCAAGCCATAGCACAAGCCCAAATACGGGATTTTGTTTGCTCTTGCAAAATCAGCAGCCATAATCTTGCCCTCAACACCAGAAGAGCCGAAGCCGCCAGGAACCACAATGCCGTCATAATTCTTCAATTGATTTAGATTTTTTTTATTGTCCTCGAATTTTTTTGAATCAAGCCATTCTATCTCAACACCTATATTCAAAGAAGCGCCTGCATGAAGAAGGGACTGGTTTATCGATAGATAAGAATCTGCAAGGTTGTAATCGCCGATTTCAATGTACTTTCCAACAATAGCTATTTTTGCAGTTTTCCTTGGATTCAAAATATTTTCAACCAATTTTTTCCAGCCAGTCCAGTTCGGGGATTTTTTTGATCTGATTGAAAATTCCATCAATAATTTTTCCCCCAGTTTTTCTTTCTCCAAGTCAAGTGGAATCTGGTAAACCGTTTCGATGTCTGGCTCGGAAATGACATTTTCCGAATTTATGTTCGCATAAGTCTCAATTTTCTTTTTTCTAGGAATGTCCAAAGGCCTTTTGGCCCTGCAGATAATGAAATCAGGGAATATGCCATGCTCGCTCAGAAGCCTTATGGCCTGCTGTGTCGGCTTTGTTTTCATCTCTTCTATATGGCTTGGTATTGGCAAATAAGTCACAAGAACATAACTTAAGTTTTGCTTTCCAATGTCCCTTTCCAAACTTTTTAATGCAAAAAGGAAGGGAATATTCTCATAATCGCCGATTGTTCCGCCCACTTCAACAATCACAAAATCATAAGAATCGGTTGTTTTCTTGATCCTGTCCTTGATTTCATCAATTATGTGGGGGATGAACTGCACGGTCTGGCCAAGATATTCTCCTTTTCTTTCCCTGTCTATCACTGCCTTGTAAACCTGGCCTGTTGTAAGGTTATTTCTTTTTGGTATGTCAATATCCAGAAATCTTTCGTAAGTGCCCAAGTCCTGGTCTATTTCGCCGCCATCATCTGTGACCCATACTTCACCATGCTCTGTTGGCCTCAAAGTACCAGCGTCATAATTCAAGTAAGGGTCTATTTTTATTGCTGTAACCGTATAGCCATGCTCCTGAAGAATCTTGCCTATAGAGGCTGTTGTCACTCCTTTTCCAACTCCAGACATTACCCCGCCAGCTACAACTATGTATTTAGGCAGAAGAATCACCTTTTAATTTTGAATTAAAAAATAGTTTAAGATTAATTTGAATAATTTTTATTTTAGAATTAATATTAAATAAATTTGTTTGGTGCATTACTTGGAAATGAAACAAGTTTTATTTATAACTTTTGGTTTAATGAATAATTATTATTTGTTTTCAATATTGAAAATAAAATAAGATAAATTTATATCTTAATTGTGTTTAATTTGATGGAATGAAAACGGACTTGGTTGTTGCAGGATATATTTTTCATGAAGATAAAGTTTTGTTGATTCATCATAAAAAATTAGGCTTGTGGCTTCCTGTAGGCGGGCATATCAAGGAAAATGAAACTCCTGATAGTGCTTTATTGAGAGAAATCAAAGAAGAGATTGGAATTGATGTTGAGGTAATAAACAATAACAATCTGCCGGTTGAAGGCAATGTAAAAAAGAATCTGGCTATACCGTTTAATGTCAATGTTCATTCTGTCGGCGATCATGAGCATTGCTGCTTTTTTTATGTGTGCAGGGCAATTAATTCTGATAAATTAAAAATAAACCACGAAATTAAAAATTTTGAATGGTTCTCAGAGAATGAGTTGAGCAAAAAATACGTTCCTGCTGATGTAAGGAGCATGGCATTAAAGGGGTTTGAAATAATGGAAAAATTGGGGGTTGTCGGATAATTATTTAAATTAACAATTCCAGAGAGTTTCTTGGGAAGAAATTGCATATTTGAGGGGTGGTTGGAGCGACCCAACCATGACAGCCCTCAAATACCCTA
>JAHFQL010000118.1 GCA_023259315.1 Candidatus Woesearchaeota archaeon
TCGTAGGAATGGTTTGTTCAGTATTGGTAACACCAAAAAATCTGTCAACAGAATAAAGAGAAATTGCACCAACTGCAACAGATGATGCCAAAACCAGTGCCCCAATCGTAGATTTTCTCATATTTGGTTAGAAAGTTTAAAATCTTTATAAAATTTTTGATTCCTACTGGCTGCATAAAAATTTTATAAATATTTCTTTGAATTCTTCTTCAATTTTTCCCAATAAAATCAAGAAATTCTTTTGGTGTAACTATCTTTATTCCTTTGAATTGTTTTAAATCCAGCAAGTGCTTATCACTGCTGACAATATAATCAACTTTGCCTTCAACTGCTGCATCAATAATTTTATTGTCGTCCTTATCTTTTTTAATGACGTCAAATTTTTCTTTCGGACTTACCATTCTTGAAATAGAAATTATTTTTCCAAGGGAATATTTTGTGGTTAGTCCTTTATCATTGATTTAGTTGCAGAAATAAGAACATTCGTGTCTACTGTTATCTTCATCTTGCCTTTTTAGCCCTGAATCTGTGAATAATACTTGGAACTTCTTCTTCTTTTGCGCCAGATTTCCTCATTGCTTCCTTCAGGGGCTTTGTTATATCAGAAAATGTTTCTGAAGTTACCCTTTTTATCAGCAAAGTGTCGTTTTCCAGAAAAAATAAAACTTTATGCCCTTCTTTCAAGCCCATTTCCTGCCTTATGTCGTTCGGAATAGCTATTTGCCCTCTTGAACTTATAGTTCCCATTTCAATCATTTCCGCCAAAAACATAGAAACTAAATCTTAATCTTCACTTCAACTATTCCAGTTGCAAGGTTAAACAGAACGCTTCTTCCATGATTTCCGCCGACTTCTTTTTTTACTAATTTTAATCCTAAAGCCTATCTTTAAATTTGGGAACATATCGGCGCCGCCAACTAATTTTACCCCTATATCCTCTTTTTTAGCTCCGCTTTTTTGTAACCTGTTCAGCAAGTAGGCAATTGCAGAATCAACATATCTTCCGGGCTTGTCATCATTGGACAAAGGAACTTTCTTTGAAAGCATGGAATGGGCCATTCCCCCGAGTCTGGATGTGTGGTCATACATGGTAATGGCCAGGCAGCTTCCTATGCCCTTGCATACTAAAACTTCAGGACTATTGGCAACAGAAATTTCAGACATTTCAACAAATATCTCGCTCATTTTAACTTCCTGGATTTCTTAAGCAATCTGCCGACTTCACCAGGCTCTAAGAGGAAAAAAAACTTCAGCACTGCATCAACCTGAGATTTCTATTTTAAGTAATATTTTGAATAGAAAAGTTTATAATTAAGTTCTACAACTATACTGTAAAGCTAAAAATGACGTCCACAAACTACGAATGGTTTATTGAGAATAACCTTGACAAATTTGCAGGTAAATGGATTGCTATAGACAACAATCAGGTCTTAGAAAGTGATGTTAAATTAGATTCTTTATTGAAAAAAGTTAAGTCTCAATATCCAAAGTCAAGGCCATTTATAAGTAAAGTGAGAAACAAACTGCTCCGACTTCATTGTTAAAATGGCATTAAGTTATAAGTTTAAAAAATTCAAGTTAGAGAACGGCATGCACACAAAAAGGCCCATTGTTGACGTTATACTGAAAAACAACGATAAATATCTTGAATTTGGTGCAATTCTCGACTCTGGTTCTGACTTGACAACGATTCCAAAATCAGTTGCTGATTATTTGGGCTTGAAAACAGAGGACAAAGAAATCGATATGGTGGGCTACAAAGGCACAGGAAAGGTCAAACAAAGTAATGTGACTATAACCTTTAAGGGAAAAGTCCAGAGGCAGGAAGAAACACTGAATAATGTCCCTGTAGCAGTTATGCAGGACCCGGAAGAAGAGGATGTCATAATCGGAACATTTGGAGTTTTTGAGCAATTCAGGATTATTTTTAATGACACCAAGAATCTGACTCTCACAAGACTGGAAAATTTTTAAAAATTATTCGATGTTGTCAGCCAATGAGATTCCAAACAAAATAAACTTCAGCGCTGTATCAACCTGAGATTATTTCTCAAATATAGCTCCGCAGTGCGGGCATTGGATATACTTCCCATTTGAATCATCAATAGGAATAGGTTTTCCGCATTCCTTGCATGTTATTTCTGGCATTTCAAAGTCTAATAAAAAGAAAGGATTAATATAATTTTGTTTTTATTGTGGCAAAATAGGTATGTGTTTAGCATCTCGGCAGAATTGGCAAGCTGAAGGGTGCCATCAAGATTTGCGAGCATTATCTAAGAACACATAAATGCAAAAAGGAAATTGCAATGGGAATTTTTGCCATCCATAAGAAAATATTCATGCGAGCCGATGGCACCCCGACGTTAGGAGAGCTTGCCAATTCTGCCTCAGCCAAAACTCCAAATGTTTTTGCAGATGACTCGACATCCCCGTAAGGGACACCCCCCTGTCGAGTTAGATTTTATTATTTATTGAGTTTTGGCAATTGATGCTAAACACATACCAAAATAGCAAAAATATATAAACAAATAGTACAAAAACATTGTAGGTAATCAATGTTAAAGAAAAAAGAGGTTGTTAGAGAAATTCCTAAAAAGAGGACTAATAGAGTAGTCAATAAACCTAAAGTCAGGCGATTGCTGGAGAAGAAGCGCCGCAGTTATCAACCTGCAAAGACTGAGCAATTCGCCGAACAGCAATTCACACCATCCATCGACTCCCAGCAAAATTTAGGCACGCCCCCCCCCCAACAGCAGCAATCTCAAACTGCTCAAAACCTTCTCGTTAAT
>JAHFQL010000034.1 GCA_023259315.1 Candidatus Woesearchaeota archaeon
GCTCAATCGAAAAGCATTTATTAAAAACCCTGATTAAGTGCCTTCTGTACTTGTATGTGTTGGCATGTGAAATATGGGCAAGCCAGCTTTCAAATGATTCAACTACTTTTTCTCTTGAGATAAAATTTTTCGTGTACAACTTCTTGAAAACATCAAATTTCCTTTCAAACTTTTTGATATTTTGTTTTTTGACAAGCTTGTGATGGTAGAATATCCTGAATCCCAAGAATCCTGCACCATTATCAAGCCTTAAAATATTTGACTTGTCTGGATGCAACTTTAACTCCAAGATTGAATTTAGGAAATCGTTGATTTCTAGCTTGTACTCTTCCAAAATTTTCCTTGAAGAATGCAATATGGCAAAATCATCCACGTAGCGAATATAATATTTGGCCTTGATTTTATGCTTTACAAACTGGTCAAGCTCGTTCAAATAAACATTCGCAAAAAATTGGGAAGTTAAGTTGCCCAAAGGCATGCCTTTTCCGTAACGCCTCCCAGAATTGTGATTTTTCAGTATGGTTTCTACAAGCCAAACAACTTTTTTCTCTTTGATTTTCCCGCCTATAATATTCAACAGGATTTCATGGCTGACTGCATCAAAATAATGCTTGACGTCGGCTTTCAGGACAAAGCAATCTCTTGTGTTATTTTTTGAGGCTTTCGTCTTGAAGAAATCAAACCTTTCAATTGCCTTGAATGTTCCTTTCCCTATCCTATTGGCATAAGAATCATAAATAAATGTTTTATCAAATATTGGCTCTATTGAATTGCACAAAGCATGGTGAACAACCCTATCGCGAAAATCTGACTTGCTGATTTTTCTTGTTTTTGGGTCATGGACTATAAATGTTTCAAGGGGCTTTGGCTTGTATATCTGAAAAATAAGTTCTGTCCTTAATTGCTGAAGATTTTCTTCAAGGTTTTTCTCAAAATCAATAACATAGAGCTTTAGCGTTTTATGCTTCCTTGCTTTCCTGAAAGCAGTTTCAAGATTTTCATAAGAACAAATTTTGTCAAATAGGGAGTTGGTGTTTTCCATATTAGGAATATGATAAATCCCAGCCTTGTCAGCCTGACTATTCCGACAAGACGGCCATTGTCATTGTCCAGATGGTTCCTGCCATTGGCATTAGACCTGTTCTCAAGCCTGTTGACATACCAAGACCGCCAAAAGTAGCCATTTTACTTTATTTAATCACTGCCACTTCATTGCTGTCGTGGCTGTATTTTATAGCAACTAAGCTGCCATAGTAAAAGGGCATGTAGTCCAGCTACTCCAATTGTATCCTTTTTCAAGATACGGGCTGGGATAAAGAAAGATAAAAATAAACAATATTAAAACATATCGAAAATTAAAGCTGAACCCTTTGCTCAAGGGTTTTAGCAATTGCGTCCTGCGCGACGCGCGCCTCCGGCGCTACCCCGACAAGACGGCCACCGCACTAGACCAGACGGTCCCTGCCATCGGCACTAGACCTGTCCTCAAGCCAGAGGACATACCAAGACCGCCCTTGCTCATCTTTTGGCTTATCCGCAACGTAAAGCCCCATGTTTTGATCATAGGAAAATCTTCGTTTTGTCTTCTCGGCAAACACAAAATCAACATAATCATTTAACAGATTTGGATCCCTTGCCAATGCCTGCCACAAAGGATTTGACTTGGCTTCTTTACTTGAAAGCGACCTTTCGACATATTTTGATATTTCTTCTCTTGTAAATTCCTGCCCTGCAAGGCTATCATAAGTTCCATCTGGCAGCACCAAAGCTCCATTGTTTAATTTGCTTTGAGGATTAAGCTCTCTCAAGAATTTAGCATCATGAACAACCTTTATTCTTCCATCGGGATGGTAAACAACACCGTCTCCAGTGTCAAAATAGTTATCATGCCAAGCACTTCTAACCTCATCAGAAAATCTGCCTTTGTCTTGGACTTCCAACCTTCTTTGCATCAAGCCATTAACTGACATTGGCACTCTACCTTCTGCTATCAATGCAGGCATCTGGTCTATATTTCTACCGTAAAAATCATCATATGGCTTTTCGTTAAGCTGTAATTGTCCCATTTTCTCACCCTTATATATATTACAGTGAAAATACTGCTATTTATAAATCTTCCGATTTTGTTTCTCTTGGAAAGTGGTGAAATAATTTCACAAATACCCTTTTGACTTTAACAACTCAGCATTCAGAATTCCGCCACCGGCAGCTCCCCTGATTGTGTTATGGCTCAATCCCACAAAGCGCCATTGCAGGACATTGCATTCCCGTAATCTTCCGACTGTGACTGCCATTCCTTTGTCATTATCTCTATCAAGTCTTGTCTGCGGCCTGTTCTCTTCCTCGCGATAAATTATTGGCTGCTTTGGCGCAAAAGGCAAGTCTAGTTCCTGAGGCAAGCTAGTGAATTCCCTCCAGGTTTTAAGTATTTCTTCCCTTGAAGCCCTTTTCCCAAATTCAACAGAAACGCAAGCCATGTGACCGTCTATGGTATTGACCCTATTGCAATGCGCGGATATTGCAAAAGATTCATCATAAGCAAATTTATTTCCTTCTATCCTTCCCAAAATTTTCCTTGGCTCCAGTTCAGATTTCTCCTCTTCACCCTTAATATAAGGTACAACGTTATCAATTATGTCAAATGAAGCAACTCCCGGATGTCCTGCACCGGATACAGCCTGCATTGTAGTTATGATAGCTTTTTTAATTCCAAATTTTTTATGAAGCGCGTACAATGGAGTCACGTAGCTCTGTATAGAACAGTTTGGCTTTACAACAATGAATCCTTTTCTCCAGCCCCGATTTTTCTGTTGAACAGGAATAATATCCAAATGTTGCGGATTTATTTCGGGGATTAGCATTGGGACATCAGCAGTATGCCTATGGGTTGATGCATTCGAGACTACAGGAATTCCAGATCCCGCGAATTTTTCTTCCCATTCTTTTGCGATGTCTGAATCAAGAGCAGAAAAGACAAAATCACAATTTTGTTTTGCTTTCTGCAAATCATTAACAGGAGCAACAACTAAATTCCTGACATTTTTTGGAATATCTTTTTTCATGTGCCATCTTCCCAAAACTGCATCCGAATACTTTTTGCCTGAGCTGGAAGGGCTAGCAATTACATGACTGACTTCAAACCATGGATGGTTTTCCAATAATGATAAGTAATTCTGGCCAACCATCCCAGTCGCTCCCAAAACTCCAACTTTGATCTTTGCCATTTTGCTCACCCGAAATATTCCCTGTGCAATACTTTAACTGCTTTTTCAGTGTCTTTGCCGTCAACAATGAATGTTACATTAATTTCTGACGCGCCCATTGAAATCATCTCCACATGAATATTATTCTTTCCGAGTATAGTGAATATTTTTCCCGAAATACCAAGAGTGCTGCGCATTCCATCTCCAACTATACAGATGATTGATTTGTTTTTTGAAATTTTAACATTGGCAAATTCCCTCAGCTCCCTCAGGATATTGTCAACATTTTCGCCGTTATCAACTGTCAAAGAAACGCTAATCTCTGAAGTCGATATGACATCAACGCTTTTCCTGTATTTGTCGAATATGTAGAAAATCCTAGCCAAAAATCCATATGCGCCAAGCATTCTGCCAGATTCTATATGAATAAGCGTTGAGTTATTTTTGCAAGCTATGGCCTTTATGGTTTGATGCGTTTTTTGTGATTCATTGACAATGGTCGTGCCATTATCATTTAAGTCAAAAGAATTTAAGACTTTTACGGGAATATTTTTTCTAATTGCAGGCAGTATTGTCTTGGGGTGCAGAACTTTTGCACCAAAGTAGGCCAGCTCTGATGCCTCGGCAAATGAAACTTTTGGGATTGTCCTTGCATTCTTGACAATTTTTGGGTCAGTTGTCATTATGCCATTAACATCAGTCCAAATTTGTATCTCGTCTGCATCTATTGCAGCACCGATAATCGCTGCGCTGTAATCAGAACCGCCCCTACCCAAAGTAGTTAGATCTCCATTCTCTGTTTTCCCTACAAAGCCAGTTACCACAGGCACAAAACTTATTTTTTTTATTTTATTTCTCAGATTAGTGTAGGAACTGTCAAGAGGCTCTGCATTTCCAAAATCATTTGTTGTTAAAAATCCTAAATCCCATGAATTGAATGATTTTGCCTTAATCTTTACATTATTCAATTGCGCTGCCACAATCTTTGATGACATTCTCTCGCCAAAAGATTGGAAATAATCCAAAGTTTTTGCATCAAGATTTTTGCTTGACATTGTTTTATTCATTAGTTCTGATAATTCCTTAAAATCTTCATTCAACAATGATTTCTCTAACTTTAATTTTTCAATGATTTCCAAATGCGTATTTTTTATAATATCAAAAATATCTTCTCCTTTTCCAATTACTGATTCATTGGCTAATCTAATCAAGGCATCAGTTATTCTTGCCACTGCAGACACAACTACTACTGGTTTTTTTCTGAGATTAGATTTAATTATGTTTACTGTATTCTCTATTCTCTCAGCGTTTCCAACTGATGTTCCTCCAAATTTCATTACAATCATATTAATCACTTGAATAATTAGTTATATGTTCTCTTTCCAGTCTGTAAATTTTCCAATTAAGCGGCTTGAAATTATTTTTTTCATAAAATTTCATTGCATTTGTATTCCAATTAAGTACAGTCAAATCCACCCTGACACAATTTCTTTCTTTTGCAAATTCAATGCAGAAATTTAACATTTTCTGGCCAATGCCCAATCTCCTGTATCCCTTCAATACAAAAATATCTTCCAAAAATAGTGTTGGCAGGGCGCTAAAGCTTGAATATGCCATAAAAAATATTATGTATGATATGTATTCGTCGCCAATTTTTCCAAGATATGCTTCGTATTTCAGATTTTTCCCCAATCCGTCTTCTCTGAGCCTTAGTTTTGCTTTATCATCGGGCGGAGCAAGCTTTTCAAAATTTGCAAATATTTCTATCAATTTGACAAATTCATCAAAATTCTCTCCTGATAATTTTTCAATTATTAATTCTTTTTGCATTTTTAAAAATTCAAGTATTTTTTTATCCTTCGTGCAGCTTCTTTTGTCTCTTCAATGGTTGGAACCAGAGCAAACCTAACATAGTCAGTACCGGGGTTAAACGCATTGAAATTATTTGAAATCCATTGCCCTGGCGTAACAACAAGTGCAATTTCCTTCTGCAAAAGTTTTTTCGCAAACTCAATTGAATTAACTCCTTTTGGAATTCTTTGCCATACATATAATGTTGCGTCAGGCGTGTAGCTCTCCAATCCGGATGAAACCAGCGCATCTATCAGGACATCCCTCTTCTGCCTGTAACCGTCCCTCATTTGCCGGACATGCTTTTCATCCCTTAATGCTGCAATTGCAGCGTCCTGTATGAAAGTTGGCGTGCCAGAGTCTATGTTGGGCTTCAATTTATTGAAAGATGAGATTATATTTTCATCGCCAGCAACCCATCCAATTCTATAGCCAGTCATGGCGCTTCTTTTTGACAGCGATTGAAACACGACAACTCCTTCTTTTGAATATTCGAGAATGGAATGCGGCTTTCCTTCAAAATAAATCTCTGAATAGCATTCGTCGCTTGCAATCATTATGTTGTTGTCCTGCCCAAAATCTATTACTTCCCTGAAAAATTCTTCTGTGGCAACAGCCCCAGTTGGGTTATTGGGGTAATTAATCCACAATATCCTTGATTTTTTTATTATTTCCCTTGGAATTATCTTTAGGTCCATCAAAAAATTATTGCCTTTAATCAACGGAATAAAATATGATCTGCCATTTGCAAATAAAGTTCCCTTTTCATATGGCGGATAGCCAGGATTTGGCATTATCACATAATCTCCTTGATTTAGGAATGCCTGAGGGAAATTAAATACCGCTTCTTTTGCACCTATTGTTGATGAAATCTCTTTTTGGTAATCCAAATTAGTGCCAAATCTTCCCTTATTCCAATTTGCAACTTCCTGCCTGTATTCATCGCTTCCATTATAGCTTGGGTATCCGCTGCTTTTTCTTGCATCAACAGCTTTTTTTATTGCATTCCTTACAATTTCCGGAGTTGGTTCTTTTGGGTCGCCTACGCCAAAATCAATCGGAGTTATCCCTAATGCCTTCAGCTTGGCAACTTCATTATCCACTTCTGCAAAAGCATAGTTGCTTATGCTTTCAAGTTTTTTTGATATTTGGATTTTCATTTTAGTTCACAGTATTAAATCCCCTATTAAACATAAATTCAGCTGGTCCAGTCATATAAACATGATTGTTTTTATTCCATTCAATTTCTAAATCTCCTCCAAGCAGATGAACTTTTACACTTTTTCCGGTTTTGCCTGACAATGCTGAAGCAACAACAGAGGCGCATGCTCCTGTACCGCAAGCTTTTGTTTCTCCTGAACCTCTTTCCCAAACTCTCATTGTTACTTCACTTGGATTATTTATTTTCACAAATTCAGCATTGACTCTTTTTGGAAATAATTTGTGATTCTCGATTTTTTCCCCAAGCGACTTGTAATCAAAATCAAAATTATCAACAAACAAAACAAAATGCGGGTTGCCAATTGACACATGAGCACCATTGTATATTTTTCCGTCAATTTCCAGATTCATTTCTTTTGTTTTTGCTATTCCCATATCCACTTTGACAAT
Organism: Candidatus Woesearchaeota archaeon; assembly: GCA_023259315.1. The sequence continues at coordinate 6,666 of JAHFQL010000034.1, forward strand.
ATAACTATTTTTGCTGTCCATTCCAATTATTTCAGTTTTTATTATTCCGGCAAGAGTTTCAATTTCCAGATTTTTTTTGCTTGTAAGCTTATTGTCATAAACATATTTTGCAAAGCATCTTACTCCATTTCCGCACATTTCTGCTTCGCTTCCGTCAGCATTAAAAATTCTCATTTTGAAATCCGCCTTTTTCGACGGCAAGATTAATATCATTCCGTCTGAATCTGCATTTTTCTTATCTGAAATTTTTTTTGCCAACAGGCTCAAATTTATTCCAGTAAGCCTTTCATTTGTACAATTAACAAAAGCGTAAGCATTCCCTATTCCGTGCATTTTAGTGTATTTTATTTGCATTCTGACAAAATTTGATTGACAAGTTCTTCTGACGACAATCTTTTTCTCGCTACATAGTCTTTGCCATTTGCAACAATAACTTCTGCAGGCATCGGGAACAGATTATAAACCCCACCCATTGAGTAGCAGTAAGCTCCTGCCGTTTTTATTGCCAGGTAGTCCCCTTCTCTTATTTCCGATATTGGCCGGTTAAATGCAAAATAATCGCTGTTCTCGCATATGTTGCCGCAAATGTTATATTGTCGGAGTTTTCCTCCCGGGTTGCTCAAATTTATTATATGGTGGTATGAGCCGTGAAAAGCTGGCCTTATCAATTGAGGGAACCCTGAATCGGTAGCAGCAAATAGCAGTCCGTCGTTGTCCTTTAAGGTGTTCACTCTTACGACTAAATTTCCTGATTCAGCAACAATATATCGGCCGGGTTCAAAGTATAATCCAAGTTCTTTTCCGTATTCTTTGCAAAATTCCTTGAATCTTTTAGATATTGCACTACCAAATTTAGCATAGTCTATTGCCTTTTCACTTGGCTCGTATGGAACAGTAAAACCCCCTCCAAAATCTATGAATTCCAAATCGGGAAAGTCTTCTTTTTTCGCTATGGAGAGCAGGTTTTCAGTTGCCTGGTATGCTTTGCCGACTTCTGAAACACCAGACCCAGTATGCTCGTGGAGACCTATTATTTTCAAATTATATTTTTTTGCTATTTTTTTGGCTTTGCCAACGTCTTTCATTTGTATGCCAAATTTCGAATTTTTGCCAGCTGTCTGGTTTGTTTTTATATCCGCAGCAACAACATTTGGGTTAAACCGAAGGCAAACTTTTGAGTTCGGGTTTATGCGCCCATATCTTCCTAGTTCGGACAAGGATCCTAGGTTAAATAAAACCCCTAATTTTATGCCTTCCTTTGCATGCTCATCACTCAAACTATTGGCAGTATACATAATTTTGTTGGCTCCAAATCCACATTTCAAAGCCATGTGTACCTCTCCAAGGCTTACCGCATCTATGCTCGCTCCTTGTTTGTAAAGGATTTTCAAAATATGTGGGTTGTAATTTGTTTTAACAGCAAAGTACATTTTGACTTTAGGCCATTTGAAGCAATCCAATAGTTCGTTATATTTTTGAATAATCAAATCTACGTCATAAACATAAAGCGGAGTTCCATATTTTTTTGCTAATTTTATCAGTAATTCATTTTTTAGATGCATGGCGCCACCGGATTTTTAGAACATTTAGATTATTCCCAAATCCTCGAGAATTTTCCTTAATTTTTCCTTATTTTCCTTTTTCATCTCGCACATTGGCAGTCTGTAAGATTCCTTTATCATGCCCTTCATTGCCAAGGCTGATTTTATTGGAATTGGATTTGTCTCTAAAAAAATTCCTTTGAATAATGGCAATAACTGATAATGCAATTTCGCGGCGTTTTCAAAATCTCCTTTCAAGGCATGCTCTGTCAGTTGGTGCATTTCTTTTGGAATTATATTGCTGGCCACTGAAATAACGCCTTTTCCGCCCAAAGCCATTAAAGGCAAAGTCAAGTTGTCATCCCCGGACAAAACTGTGAAATTTTTTGGCATCGTTGCAATAACATCCATAATCTGCGCAACATTTCCTGACGCTTCTTTCACTCCAACAATGCTTGAGTGCTCTTTTGCAAGCCTTGCCAAAGTTGCTGTTTCCAGATTTACCCCAGTTCTGCCCTGTATATTATAAATTATTATTGGAATGTCTGCCGCATTGGCAATTGCGCTGAAATGTTTAAATAAACCTTCTTGAGTTGGCTTGTTGTAATAAGGGCATACTTGAAGAGAGGCACTTGCTCCTGCTTCAGTAGCTTTCTTTGTCATTTCAATTGCTTCTGATGTTGAATTGCTGCCAGTGCCTGCAATAATTGGAATTTTGCCATTTGCAGCATCAATGACAATTTCTATAACTCTTTGATGCTCCTCATGGTCAAGTGTCGGGCTTTCCCCTGTTGTGCCGCACGGAACAATCCCATCGATATTATTTTTTATTTGAAACTCTGCAAGATTCCTCATGGATTGCTCGTCAATTTCCCCGTTTTCCTTAAATGGTGTAACAATTGCAGTAATAGCACCTTTAAACATTTTTATCACCCATTATTTCTTTCATCATGTCATTTATTTCAAAAAATCCCTTTTTGTTTCGCATCCATTCTGCTGCCATTACCGCCCCTAAAGCAAATCCCTCCCTGTTTCTTGCAACATGCTTTAATTCAATGGTGTCTGCGCTGCTGTCAAATCCGACAACATGGGTTCCTGGAATAGAGCCGGCCCTTACAGAAGCAAAAGGCACTTCTTTCTTTCTTTTGATGTTATTGACAAGGATTTTTTCTATGGATTTTGCTGTACCGCTGGGGCTGTCTAATTTTTTACTGTGGTGGAGCTCGTATCCAAAAACATCGTAGGAGTCAATATTATCCATTATTTTTGCTGCATTTTCAACTATTCTGAAAAAAACATTTACGCCTATGCTGAAATTTGAAGCATAAATAAATCCAATTTTGTTATGGCTGACAATGTCTTTAACTTCGTTTATTTTTTCATACCATCCTGTTGTGCCTGCAACAATATTTTTTTTGAATTTTGATATTTTTTTAATATTTTCAATGACTGCGTTTGGCGTGGTAAAATCTATGCAAACATCAACATTCTTCATAGACTGTTCATTTATCTCTCTAAAATTTGCATTTTTGTCGTTTGGGTCTATAATAGATATCACATTGATGTTTCTTGCTTTTGCAACTTTTTCTATCTCATGCCCCATCTTACCATAGCCGATAATTGCGATGTTCATTACCGAAAAGTATTTATATTTATTATATAAACATTATGTTATTATAATAACAAATAGAAACAAAAATGGTAACTGCGAGCCATATTGTAAAGAAACTTGTTCATGGGCAGCCTTTCGTAGAGGAAGGAATAGCTAATGGTATAATAAGTATAGCCAACCTTGCAGAGCATATGCTGTCAAAAGTGGAGCAGGAACTAGGCAAGAAAGTCAAGCATGCTGCTGTTGTTATGGCGTTAAGACGCTATTCCGAAGAAGTTTCTGAGCGCAGAAAAAAAGTAAAGGCATTTAAGTATGCAGGAGAAATAATTGTAAGGTCTAATATCTGTGATTTTGCTGTTGTTAAGTCAAACACACTTTTGACAAAATTAAAAAATATACACGACTTGGTAAATTTTGAAAGAGGTGACACCTTGAATGTGATTTTGGGAAGTAATGAAGTAAGCATAATAATAAACGAAAAATATCTAGAAAAACTGACAAAATTTCTCTCTGGCGAAAAGATAATTATGAAGGAACAAGGACTTGTCGCCCTGACCATTATTTTTACTTCCGATGATTTTTTTTATACTCCCGGTATTGTCTTTGATGCTGTGAGAAGGTTGGCTTGGAATAACATTAACATTTACGAAATAGTTTCAACAATGACAGAATTGACTTTTATTTTGAGCAAAAAGGATTCTATGAAAGCTTATGAAGTTTTGCAGGAGATAGTGAGCAAATAAATGGGCCCAACGGGATTTCAACCCGCGACCCCCTGATTTCTTCCTACTTAAGAGTTTCACACCAATTATTAGACAGGTGCTCTAAGCAGGCTGAGCTATGGGCCCGTAATCGTCTAGAAATTTAGTCGATTTAAAAAACTAACTGAATATAAAAATTGCCTTTAACTTAAAAATTAATTTTTCCTAATGAGTTATTTCTTTAAAGTAGTTAATAATTGTATAGTGCCAAGACATTTGTCCTAAAATAGTGCCAATACATATGTCCGCTTTCACAACCACCTTTGAGGTGGTTTTTTGTGGTGAAATGCGGAATGGACACAAGGATAAGGGCAGTTGT
>JAHFQL010000035.1 GCA_023259315.1 Candidatus Woesearchaeota archaeon
TCTGTTACCATGCAGTTATGGGTAAAATTAATAGTCTGGCCTGAATTGCAACTGGCTCCACTTTTTAAGTCAACCAGACTGCATTTTGAAGATGAACTATACCAGGGCACCCAAAGTTTGTTACCTATGGTTGTCACCACATTGCTATTGGCAAATAAACTATTAACAAGTTCATCATAATTGCTGTCTCTAGTCTGGCTGCTAAAGCCTATCTCACTTGGGCTTAAAAGGGAAGATGCAAAAACAGCTGTGGTAAGGACTAATATAATAAGGATGCAATATACTAACACAACCGATATTTTTTTCATTTTACATAAGGATACTAATATACTAAATAGTATATCAGTATTGGGAATATATGCTTACGTATATTTAAAGATTTCTATTATGTAAAACAATAATTTCAAGACATACTACAATTTTGCAAGAGAATATCAAGCTTTGAAAGTATTAACACCAGCTCAAACAACTTCAAAGAAACCTAGTGCACCTATCAAAGCACCTACGCCAACACCAGTAGCAACTCCAACTCCGGCACCAACAGGCTTAGCTGCACTTACAGGAAGGGTTATTTCAGCAGTTAACAGGCCAGGAATTATACCTGGAATAATAGTGGGACTGGTAGCCATATTTGGCGCAGTTGGTTATTATTATTTTTACCTAAGAAGATGATTTAGGATTTTAAACTTCTTGCTTGAGACCATTACAGCATACCACTATCCAGCGTAGAGTATAAAATATTGTGATTTTTGGAAGCAAAAAAAGAAATATTTATATATTACTTTGTATATACTAAGTAATACCATGGAAACAATAACCATTAAAATGGAAGATAGGTTGTTAGACGAAATAGATCAAAAGTTAGAAGAGCATAGGTATAGTACTAGGACAGAATTCATTAGGGACGCAATCAGAGAAAAACTTTCTGAATTAGAGAAAGAAGTAATATTGAAAAATTTGTCTCAACTTAAAGGCTCTTCAAAAAGAAGAACAAGTGATACTAAACTACATGCTGCGCGTGACAAAGCTTTTGAAATACTTGAAAAAAAATTCAATATTAAATAAGGTCTTGAGGTCTTTTCGGTTTAGTAATATCTAATAATTTCTTAAAGTGCCTGTCTAGTGTTACCAACGTAGCTTTATTGTCTCTTGCAATAAGCGCATGCAATGCATCACCCTTTGGAATTTCTCTTTTCAATGATAGGTCTTTTGATTTTCTTACTTGTTTTTCTGTAGACTCTATAAATATAAGCACTGGCTTAATTTTTTGAAATAGTCTTTCAATTTCATGAGATGTGTAGCCAGCTACACCAAGTTCCACTAATACAATATCAGAATATATCACCTTATCATTATTTTCTATGATTTTAGTTAATAATACATGCGCCCATTCTCCTTTAGGTAGGTTGGGTTCATTTCTATCCTCAAAGAAATCTAGCCAGATGGATGTATCTAAATAGTATTTTTCTGTCATGTGGAATATGATAATAGTTATTCTTAATAAATATGTTGAAAATTAGTTTGAGTTTACTAGTGCCTTTAACTTCTGGTAGGAAATTCCAGAAAAGAGAAAAATCTTTATAGTAAAAGGGCTATTTTATCTGCTATGGAAACACTAAGGAATTCTAGCTTGTACAAAAGATTATTGGAGTTTGAAAAGAATATTGCCGAAGGACGAAAGTTTACAAGAAATGATTTAGGATTTTAAGCTTCTTGCTTTTTGCTTAATTCTTCTTTCCAAGATTTTCCAGCTCATAAGAAATTTCTTCCGTGCAGGGGCATGTTTTGAGGTTCCTGCATTCAGCTGGCTTTAGTAAATCCGGAATTTCTTTTAAGGTGTTTATAGTCAATGTTTTTTCCAGTGTTTGTTTTGGTGCCAAATTATCATCAAATTGGAATTGCTGCGTTAACAGCTTGACTTTCCTTGTCAGAATGATTTTGTCGCATTGCGCATCCTTTTTGGCATATTTCGCATAGGTAACCAAATCAAACGAAAAGCCGTTATAGTTTATGCTGCCTGAGTTTTCTATGCCTATTAAAACATCAGTTACGGTTTTCTGGTCAACAGCTTGGTTCTCTTTTTGATTGAGTTCATCGAGAACTTGACTGCCTGCTTTTTTAGCAGTTAAGTTTGAATCGCAGTTTCCATCCGCATTTTTATCAAGGCAGCAAGTTCCGTCTGGAGCGGTAATGTTAGGAGCTTGGCAGTCTGGGTTGCACGCAACTGCAATTAGCAATAGGGAAACAAGAGCGATATACCAAAGAGATTTAGCCATTTTTTAGTGATTGGCAAGCCAATATTTAAATTTTAGGTATTGCGCAGTAATAAACCAATATGCTTCTATCATTTTTATAAATGGCAAATATTTTTTGCTTTCAAAAAATCAAAAGCTTTTTAAATAAAATACATATCCTAAGTTCTGTGCTAAGCAGTTAGCCAATCTAACACCGCAAGGTGTGAAAGAAAAAAGTTTAGATAAGGATTATATTAAATTAATTTAATCCGTCGATTTGTGACAAACGTTACGCTCGGCAAAATTTTTACTGCCGACGAAATCCAGAGATTTCGCGGACACAGAAAATTGCAAAGCAATTTTCTTGTGCCAATAAAATTTTGCCTCGAATTTATTCAATGTATTGATAAGCGAGGTGTTGCGTTATGTTAGAAAAGCAACACCGAGCACAATAGATTGCCGAAGGCGTATTGAAAAATTAAAAATAATTTAAGAAATTCAAAAACAAAAATGTCAACAATGTATGATGTGGATGCGCAGGATTTAGTGGCAAAAGCTGCTGAGGAATTGAAAAAGATTCCGGAAATAAAGCCGCCTGTGTGGACTCCTTTTGTAAAGACAGGCATGCACAAAGAAAGGCCTCCTGTTGACAGCGACTGGTGGTATCTGAGAACTGCTTCTGTTTTGAGAACTATTTATCGTCTCGGCCCTGTTGGAGTTTCCAAATTAAGGACAAAATATGGCGGCAGGAAAAATCGGGGAGTAAAAAAGGCGCATTTCTTTAAAGGCTCTGGCAGTATTCTGAGAAAATCACTGCAGCAGCTCGAAAAAGCAGGTTTTGTCAAATTTGCCGAGAAAGGCGTGCATAAAGGAAGAGTTATAACACCGAAAGGAAAATCATTTTTGGACAAAATATCAACGCATATCCACGGCACAAAACAAAAACATGAAGTTAAAGTAGAAGCAAAAGAAGTAAAGCAAGAACATAAAGTTGAGAAAGGCGTTGAGGAAAAATAAAAGCATTTTTTGGGATTTAAAAGATTAATTATTGAAAAATCAAAATGCCGACTCTTGAAGAAATTAAAAAAAAGAAACTTGAAGAATTAATGCGATTGCAGCAGGATAAATTGCAGCAACAATCGCAAGAGCAAGCTCAAATCCAGCAGCAAATTGAGCAGATGGAGGAGATTGTCAGGCAATTCATGACAAAGGAGGCGCTTGCAAGATACGGAAATTTAAAAACAGCGCATCACGAGAAAGCATTGCAGCTGCTTGTAATCATATTCCAGGCAATACAAAAAGGGCAAATCCAAGGCCAGATAGATGATTCAACATTGAAAAAAATCTTGGAGCAGCTGACGCCGAAGAAAAAAGAAATTAAGATTAAAAGAGTGTAAAGTTTTTAGATTCAGAAAATTTGATTTTTTAAAAAATAACTTTAATGCGTTGTGTAAAAAACAAAAACATCATAAGAACACATAAAATTCACATTAATAATAAAATAACAAAAATAAATATTGAAATAAAAATTAAAATGGCACGATACAAGCATCCAAGCAGGAAAAAAAGATTGGCAAAATTCAGGAAGCAAACAAGATGGGCGCCATTCTGGACAGTGCCAAAAATATACGGCAAAACAAGAAAAATCCATCCAGGCAGGCACACAAAATTAAAAAGAAGCTGGAGAAGGACAAAAACAAAGGCGTAAAATGGGAATATTCACATTCATAATACCACATATCGAAAATTTGGGGCTTGAGACGCGCTTGGATATTAAGTCAGACGGAATGAATCCGCGTGTTATTGAAGTAATGACTTTCATGCTCGGGCAACCTATTGGTTTTGTACCAGATATGTACAAGCCTGATGTGTTAAAGCATGTAAAGGAGCTTAATTATGGTATAGCACCCACATATATCAACGGTCCACAACTAAACTAAAATGCCAAAAAAAGAAGAAGCAGCAAAAAAAGTTTTGGAAAGGGTTTACACGATTCCGCTTAGAAGGGAAACTTTGAAAGTTCCTCCATTCAGGAAAGCAAACAAGGCTGCCAAAACTGTAAGAGAATTTATTTCAAAGCATATGAAATCAGATAATGTTTCGATTGGCAAATACTTGAATCTAAGAATATGGCAGCATGGCGCAAAAAATCCGCCTCATCATGTCAAAGTGAATGCAGTCAAAGACGATAAAGGCAAGGTTTTTGTTGAATTAGTTGATGCGCCAAAAGAAAAAATAAAAGTTGAAGAAAAGAAAAAAATAGTAAAAAAAGAAGAAAAAATTCAAGAAAAACCAGAAGAAAAATTAGAAAAAGAAATTGAGGAAATAAAAGAAGAAAAGGCAGAGGAAGCAAAGAAAATTGAGAGGGAAGAAATAAAAGAGCTTCAGAAAGAGCATCCAAAAGTGCATCACGCGCAAAGAATGCCTGCAAAACAAAAATTACAGGAAACACATCCTCAAGCGCCGAAGAGTCTTTAAGAAATTTTATTTTAATTATTGTAATTTTATTATAACTTTCTCTCAAGTGTCAATTTTACAACATGCCTTGGCACTTGTCCAATTTTTACCGGGAGGTTGCTCAGGTATTCTGGCCACTGCAAAATCTCATGCAATGGTTTCCTTGGGCCGTGACCAAAGGCAAGATAGGCCCTGTTATTTGCAACTGCATCTCCTGGAAATAGTTCCTTCTGAATGCCTGGAACGCAAATGTATGAATCACCTTTATTGTCCCTTAAACCTGCTGGAAGAATCACGTTTCTAGAATCTTCATAATACAGTCTTCCTGCAAATAGATATATCCTTCCCTGGCGTCTTGAAGTTTCCGTGTCTCTTTCTGTTATTGCTAAATCTGGCGGTGAATTAGCAGAATCCCTGCCAAGAGTAAATCCCTCTGATCTGGTCAAAAGTTTAGACTCTATAGTAACTGGTCCTTTAGTGCAAGGCAATTCAATTATGCGTCCATCTTGCTCTTCTAACTTGATATTTTCGTACCTTAAATCGAATAATGACAATAATTCAGCCATACTCTACGGATTTAATCTTTTATTTAAAAAAGTTTCCATTTTCACTACCATCTAAAGATTACAGTACAGAAAACAAATAAATTTATTAAAAAACCAGAATTACCATTATTATGAAAAGTTTGCTGCCATTTGAGAGGATAGAAAGAAAAATTGTTGTAAGAAAAGAAGCTGAAACAGACGAAAAATACGGCTGCAAGCCGGAAGATAGAAAAACAGAAGAAATAATCAATTATGGAATTATCAACATAGACAAGCCAAAAGGGCCAACATCACATCAAGTCTCTGATTTTGTACAAAAAATCCTGCACATAAATAAAAGCGGGCATTCAGGCACTTTAGATCCTGCTGTAACTGGAGTTCTTCCGATTGCGCTAGGCAGAGGAACAAGAATCGTTCAAGCGTTGCTTACAGCAGGAAAAGAATACATTGCAATAATGCATCTGCACAAAGATGTGGAAGAAGAAAAATTAAAAGAAGCAATAAAAAATAATTTTATCGGAAAAATCCAGCAAATGCCTCCATTAAAAAGCTCTGTCAAAAGGCAGCTGAGGACAAGAACAATTTATTATTTTGATATTTTAGAGATTGATGGAAAAGATATTTTATTCAAAGTCGGGACTGAGGCTGGAACTTATATAAGGAAGCTGATTCATGACATCGGAAAAAAATTAGAAGTTGGCGCTCACATGGCTGAATTGAGAAGGACAAAAGCAGGCCCATTTGATGAGTCAACTTTGTTCACACTGCACGAACTGACTGATGCTTATCATTTTCTCGTGGAAGATAAAAATGAAAAGTTTATTAGAAAAATAATACAGCCAGTTGAAAATGGGGCAAATCATTTGCCAAAGGTCTGGGTTTTTGATACGACAGTTGAAAGCCTTTGCCATGGAGTTGATTTAAAAGTGCCTGGAATAAGCAAATTAAATGATAATATTCCAAAAGATGACAATGTAGCGATAATGACATTAAAAAATGAATTAATTGCTTTAGGAATTGCAAAAATGAATTCCAAAGAAATGCTTGGAGAAAAGGGAATTGCTGTGCAGACAGAAAAAGTTTTCATGCAGCCAGGGGTTTATAAAATAATATGAGCGCAATAAAAGAAATGTATTCTGTATTGGAGCAAATGGTTGAAAGTGCGGCAAGAGGTGACAAACAAAGGGTATTAGAATTAAATAAGGATTATAACGCATTAGTGCCTAAAGTTTATCACGCTCCGCCAATACAATCAGATTTAGAGTACGATAATTGTAGGATTTCTTGTGTTACGTCCGTAGGTATACTGGAACATTTGCGCGAGCAATTAGTTTTAGATGCAAGAGAAAGATTTTCTAAAATCCCTAAACCCAATCGTTAACTTTAAATATTTCCTTGTTAATCTTAATTAACATGAAATCAACGCTTGAATGCCCTTTGTGCGGAACAGAAGTTGATGCAAAACAAGATTATTGCCCGGAATGCGGTGAAACGCTAAAAAACAAATGAAGATAACTAGCTAATTCTTTTATTTTGAGAGTGATTCAAATGCCAGAAGATGCTGAGAAAAAGAGCTTGAAATATTCAATTTATGATGGCGCTGCATTCGCTGTCATGGATGGATTGACATCTTCATTTTTAACGCCTTTTGCAGTCGCCTTGAACGTTTCCGTAAACTTTATTGCAGCATTGACTTATGTCCCTCAGCTTATAGGCGCTTTCATACAGCTTTTTGCAGCAAAACTCGTTGAAATATTGAAGGATAGAAGAAAAATACTTGTGATTGGCTCTCTTATCCATGCTGTGCTTTGGATTCCTTTGCTGATTATACCTTATGCAACACCAAACCAAAAGTACCTTCTTATTGTGTATGTTACTTTACAGACAATAGTTTCTCAATTGATGAACCCTATTTGGAACTCGTTGATGGGCGATTTAGTGTCAAAATACGAGCGTGGCAGGTTTTTTGGGCTTCGCAATCGTGTTGTTGGGGCAATTTCATTTATCGCTGCTTTAGCCGCTGGTTTTATATTGAATTACTTTTCACCAAAAAATCCATTTCTGGGATTCGCAATTTTATTTGCAGTTGCATTTATTGCAAGAGCTGTCTCAACAATCTTCAGAAGCTTGATGCACAATCCTCCCCCTGATTTGGTTCATGCGGAAAAATTCTCGCTTATTGACTTTGTAAAGAGAATGGACAAAACAAATTACGGGCATTTTGTTATTTATATTACATTATTTAAATTAACTGTTAATATTGCAGCACCTTTTTTTGCAGTCTATATGTTAAAAGATTTAGGCTTCACTTATTTGCAATTTTCTGTTATGACTGCTGCTGAGCTGATTGCAAGCTTCATATCTTTGGGCATTTGGGGCAGGCTAATAGACGAGAGGGGCACAAAATTTGTATTGTATGCTACTGGCATGATGACTCCTATTGTGCCGTTGTTCTGGCTTTTCTCCCGCAATTTTTATTATTTAATCTTAATTGAAATATTTTCAGGCATTGCCTGGGCCGGATATAACCTGAGCTCTTCTAACTTTATCTTTGATGCCGTAAGGCCAGAAAACAGGATAAGGTGCATTGCCTACTACAAGTTCTTTGAAGGCATAGCGGTATTTTTAGGTGCTTTGCTAGGCGGATTTCTTATAGGGGCCATACCCCCGTGGATATTTATTTCCAGCATACCCTTTGTATTTTTAATATCTGGAGTTTTAAGATTGCTTGTTTCATTATTATTGCTGCCGACGCTAAAAGAAGCGAGACTGATAGAGCTTGGCATTGGTCATAGTTTCTTGGATAAGCATCTTACAATAAGGCCAAGCGAAGGGCTTGTTTATGAGGTTATTGGGAAATACAAGAAGATTAAGGATAAAATAAAACGGGCACAACAAAATGTATTTAAAAACCCAAAATCCAGGAAAATAATTGATAAAGCAGAAAACGAAACTTACAATAAAAAATTGCTGAAATTTATAGATAAAAACATTTCACCCAAAAAAGAGCAGCACGATCTTACAGACATGCACGAGATTGAACACCTAGCCGAGGAGATAGAAAAAGGAAAAGTTAAGAAATAAAACCAAAAAATATTTATTATCCCAAGCAAAATAAGATTATTAGAATAAAAATGCCACTAACCTCATTATATACATGCTCAAGGTGCAAAAGGGAGTTTAACTTTGACAATATAAAATATGATGAAGATAATAGGCTGGTGTGTGTTGAATGCCTTGACAAGCAGAAAAAAGTTGAAAAGAAGGAGAAATTAAATTTGGAAAAAGCCGAGGAAGGCGAGACAATTAAGTTTATCTGCGTAAGCTGTCGCTTTAAATTCTCTGTCAAAAAAGGCTCGCCAAAAGCGGTAAAATGCCCGTATTGCAGCAAAACAAGATTAATGCTAGTCAAGAAATACAAAGACGAGAATGACTTGATAAAGGATTCTGCTGACCCGAGGTTTGACTATTGAAAAACCACGTCATAGTGGTAAAAAGGAAAGTTTTATAAATTCAAAGTTATAACTTTGGTAATATGGAAAACGGTTTTCTTGCAATGGCAAAAGATAAAGATGTGTCTTCTCTAGTCAGAAGATTATTTAACGAACGAGGTACACAGATTCCATTGAGCGATTTTAGGAACGCTCTGGTAGAACAGTTTAAGTTCGAACCATTTCAATTTTTAGACCCTGAAAAACCTGCAAATAAGTTTGGTTGTACGGATAGGCGTGTTCTCGAAGTTTGTAGAGAATCGGGAGATAACATTTATCCTGTAAAAGATGGAATTGTATACCTACAATAAATTTTCTAATTGGTTCATTTTTATCTATTTATTACTACTTCTCAATGAATTACTTTTAATTTATAAACCGTCTTTTATTCTTTCTATACTGAAAAAAATTAACTTTTTACTTAAATTAAGAGGGTATACCAGTATACGAAATAGTAATATTTATATACTAGTTCATATATTAAACAACTTCCAATTTTGAAAGAAGTTGGTTTGATATACTTAAAAAGGTCTAAAGCTGAGGTGAAAAGAATGGGAATGGATTTTGTTATTGAAAGTGCGCTAAAGCAACAAGTTGCGCAAACAGATGATTTACAAGTGGGCCATGCTAATATAAAGGTTATTGGCTGTGGCGGAGCTGGCAGCAATATGGTAAGCTGGCTTTACAGAAAGGGCATAAGAGGTGCTGAGATTCTCGCATGTAATACTGACAAGCAGCATTTGGAAATTACAGAAGCTGACAAGAGATTTTTAATTGGAAAGGAACTTACAAGAGGCCTTGGCTGCGGTGGCTTTCCAGACAAAGGCAATAAAGCTGCTCAAGAGAACATACAAGAAATAAAGGAAGTTCTAAAAGGCTCTGACATGGTTTTCGTGTGCGCAGGCATGGGCGGCGGAACAGGAACAGGAGCTGCTCCAGTTGTTGCGCAGGTTGCAAAAGACTCAGGCGCTATTGTAATTGGAACTGTGACAATGCCATTTAAAATTGAAAGGGCAAGAATTGACAAGGCAGAATTCGGATTGCAGCAATTAAGGCAGACATCAGATACTGTAATTGTTATAGACAACAACAGGCTAGTAAACATTGCAGGCAATTTGCCAGTCCAGCAGGCATTTGCAGTTGCAAATGAGCTTGTTGCAACAATGATAAGAGGAATTGTAGAGACAATAGCAGTGCCATCGCTTGTTAACCTTGATTATGCTGATGTAAAGGCAATAATGCAAGACGGCGGAGTTGCAGCAATTGGTGTTGGCGTTAGCGATACAACCAACAGAGTTGAGGAAGCTGTAAAAGGTGCTTTAAGCAATCCACTATTGGAAATAAGCTACAAAGGAGCAACAGGCGCTTTAATCCATATTGAAGGCGGACCTGACATGACTCTTGATGAAGTCAACAGAATCGGCGAGCTGGTAACAGAAAGCCTTGACCAGGATGCAAACGTCATCTGGGGAGCAAGAGTCTCGGACTCGATGAAAGGCAAGCTTGCAGTTATGACCATCATAACAGGAGTCAACTCGCCTTGGATACTTGGCAAAGCAGACAAGAAGACAAGAGTGCTTGAAGCCAAAAGATTCAGCGACGAACTGGGAATTGATTACTTCACAGACTAGGCAATTTATTTTTTTATTTTATTTTTAATATATATTTTTATTGGACGAGCCTAATTGTCAAGGCGAACAGTAAATATAACAATAACAAAATAACACATTAACTAAAACATCCATTATACTAAATTCATTAAATAGAAATTCAATAAACAAAAAGTCCATAAAATAAAAATCAATATAATCCAATAAAAAATAGTAATCAAAAAGGTGATGTTAAATGTCAGTCGATGAAGATAAAATAGTAAAAAAGATGGTTGCTGAGATAGTTGATTCAAATGAAAAATTTATTGGGCAGTCTCAGGATATAGAGAATTTTAAGAGAATTGTGCCAGTTCTTCTCGAGAAAGGCATTGACAATGTTAACCTTTCAATGTTTGACGAAGTTACAAAATCAAAGCTTCTTAATGCTTTAGGCGAAGAATACATAAGAAGAGGCGACATGAACAATTCTGTCAAGGCTTTTATTCTTGCTGGAAACAGGCAAAGGCTTGTTGAAGTAGGCGAGCATTATGAAGAAGTTGGATTGTTTGGAA
>JAHFQL010000119.1 GCA_023259315.1 Candidatus Woesearchaeota archaeon
TTTTGGAATATCCAAATTTAGAAATCTTTCATAAGTGCCAAGGTCCTGGTCAATCTCGCCACCGTCATCAGTCACCCAGACTTCGCCATGCTCTGTCGGCCTTAGAGTGCCTGCATCATAATTTATGTAAGGGTCTATCTTTATTGCAGTAACCTTGTAGCCGTGCTCCTGCAGAATCTTGCCAATTGATGCTGTTGTGACCCCTTTTCCAACTCCGCTCATTACCCCACCAGCTACTACAATGTATTTAGGCATTTTGTTAGTCCTCTCTTGATATTAAAATAAAAAAATTCAATATGCCTTCGGCGAATTTTAGTGCTCGGCTTCGCTTTTTGACCATATCGCTCAGCCTCGCCAAATATTTTGAAAATGATTTGAGATTGAGATGATTAACCTTTAATTCAGAATTAGTTTTAAAAAATTTAAGTTGTTGCATTACATACAAATGAAACAAGTTTTATTTATAGTTTATGGTTTGATGAATAAATCGGAATTGTTTTCGATATTGAAAATAAATGATGGATAAATTTAAATTTGGGAAAGTATTCTCAAGCGCTATGAGCCTAATCCAAAAAAAATGCGTTCCTTGCGAAGCCGGAACTCCCCAATTAGAAGAAGCAAAAGCAAAGGAACTGATGGAAGAAATCCCAACATGGGCATTAAGGGATGGACATTTATACAAAAAATTCAAGTTCAGGAATTTTGTAGAAGCTATGGAATTTGTGAATAAAATTGCTAAAATAGCAGAACAAGAAGGACACCATCCTGATTTTTGCGTGCATTACAACAAGATTGAGGTTGAGCTGTGGACGCATGCTATAAACGGATTATCGGAGAATGACTTCATAGTTGCTGCAAAGATTGAGAAAATCACCCAGTAAATGCCCTTATCAATCCGGTAAAAACCTTGTAGCCGTCAAACCCCGGAATTGGCAATATGTTGAATATAAACAAAAACATGTTGATTCTTTGCGTTAAAATCAGAAGCAAATAGTGTTTTTTCTTGTGCATCTTATTTTTTAAAACGTACCAAGAACCAAGCCACAAAAATAAATTAACAAGAGGACCTGCAAGCGCTGCCAGTGCAAACTGCAAATCAGTCCCATTGCCGCTTATGCCAACAAATCCCGGAACAAAAAACATGAAGCCAAAGCCTGTTAATTTCGAGATAATTGTAAAGACTCCAAGCATTAATGTGAAAGAGCTTCTGTAAAAAGCATAGAAAACCGCATCCAATCCAAAACCAAGAGCAACAAACTTATGCGCCAATTCATGGATTATAATTGCAGGCGCTGTTGCCATTATTGCAAGCTTCATGCCTTCAAAGTCAAATCCTCTTCTGTAATGCTGCAACGGGTCATAATTTTCTCTTCTGGCAGGAATCATGCCTGAGAAAATATAGCCTACAAAAAATGTCATCAAAACAAGGTCTATTATTTCTCCAACGGATATTAATTGCATTTTCAACAAAGCAAATCCATAACATATTTAAATAACTTTACATTCGCATTCAAAATGGAAAAAGGCAATTACTTGACGACTATAATGGTTGTTGGATTGGTAATTGTAGCAATAATTCTGGCTTTCAGTATAAAAGCAAATAATGCGCCTCAGGAAGAAAAAAATAAAGTTAGTGTTTCAGGAACATCAACTTTAACTGTAGACCCAAACAAGGCAGAGGTCTATGCAGAGATAGTAACTTTAGAAAAAACAGCGCAAGACTCAAAAAACAAGAACAGCCAGATTTCAGGCAATGTTGTAAAGGCTTTGAAAAAGGAAGGCATGAAGGACAAGGACATTGAAACATCCCAATTTTCCATTTACCCAAAGTATGAGTATCAAGAAGTTGTTGAAACAGATTCAAGAAAATCAAAGCAGATTCTTGTGGGATACGAGGTTGTAAATGTATTAAAAGTCACAACACAGGATTTGGATAAGGTTGGAAAGCTGATTGATGCTGCGGTTGATGTAGGTGCAAATAATATTGAAAGAATCTCATTTGGCCTGACGAAGGAAAAGGAGAAGGAAATAAAGCAGCAGGCTATGATAATTGCTTCAGATGACGCAAGGGAAAAGGCAGTTGCATTAGCAACAAACCTAGGAGTGACTTTACTAAAGCCGATAAGCATTTCAGAATCAAGCTTTTACTACCAGCCTTTTGAGTTCAGAGGCGCCTTGATGGAGAAGGCTGCTCCAATAGCTGCAGAAACAGTGATAAACCCGCAAAAGCTTGATGTTTCAGCTTCTGTTCAGTTAGTTTATGAGATAAGATAAAAACATTAATATATTTTGCTTTATTCTAAATGATTATGACAGACTTGGTTGCCTGCCTTTCATCAGGGGAGAAAAGCTGGATGCATGTTGCAAGGCTTGTAAAAGAGAAGGATTGGAAAAATGTGTTTCTTATTACAGATGCCAATGGCAAAAATAACTTTAAATCAAATAAAAAAATTGAATTTGTAGTTGTTGATTCTAAAAAGCCGGTTTTTGAACTGATTGAGGACATAAGAAAAGGATTGAAAGGAAAAATAACTGACTTGGAAGTTGCATTGAACATTGTTTCCGGCACAGGAAAAGAGCATATGGCAATTCTTTCGGCACTTTTAAAACTTGGAGTTGGAGTAAGGTTGATGGCAGTGACTAAAGACGGGGTTAGGGAGTTGTGAGATTAAAACTCATTCTTTAATGCTCAAATAAACCCCGTAACCAGCCTTTTTAGCAATTACTTTTACATTGCCGAAAACAT
>JAHFQL010000036.1 GCA_023259315.1 Candidatus Woesearchaeota archaeon
GAAGATGTCAACTGAACTGTACCAGAAAGCAGGGCAGCAGTACCAGCAGGAGCATAAAGGGCATGAACCAAAAGAAAGCAATGAAGGCACAGAAGATGGAAACCCAGATCCCAAAGATGACAATGTTGTTGATGCCGACTATGAAGTGAAGGATGACAAGAAGGGAAAGAAAAAGTAATTTTTTTAATTAAATTTAATATGAACATCCCATCAAAAGAGGAATGCATTAAATTATTGAAGCAAAACAAAGCTCCTGATAATATTATTGCCCACACAAGTGCAGTCTGCGATTTTTCTATGAAAGTTTGTGATATTTTAGAGAAAAGAAACATTAAAGCTAACAGGAATTTGGTTGCAGCAGCAGCCCTATTGCATGACATAAAAAAGATTGAAAAAGGAGAGCACGAAATTGAAGGCGCAAAATATATTTCATCGTTAGGCTATCCTGAAGTTGCGGAAATTATAATGAAGCACGGCCTGAAACATTGCCACAATAAAAAATTCAAGCCAAATACATGGGAAGAAAAGATAGTATTTTATTCTGACAAAAGGCTAAGGAGTGATAAGATTGTTAGCGTTGATGAAAGGTTTGAGTACATAAAGGAAAGGTATAAAAGAGAGGACGTGGAAAAGGAAATAAAATTAACCAAGTACATTGAAAAAGAGCTATTGGGAAATGCAAAATTGTGGTAACCAAAAACACTCCGTTAAAAGACGTCTTGAAATTGGCTGCACCTTGCAGGTGCAATTCATGCAATCATGGATGTAAATACGGCTCCGGCTCCCTTGTAGAAGACGACCCAAAAAAGATTGCAGGGTTTTTGAAGGTTTCAGAGGAAGACTTGAAAAAGGATTTTTTGGAAGAAACAGAACTTTTCAACAGGAAAATCTTAAGGCCAAGATTATTGAGAGAAAAAGGAAAAGTGCATGGCAGGTGCATTTTTTATGATGACAAGAAAGGATGCACAATCCACGAAGTAAAGCCGTTGGAATGCAAGACTTCAATCCAATGCAAGGATTATGGCGAAGATTTGAGTATTTGGTTCATGGTCAACCATATGGTAGACACAAAAGATCCTGAAAGTGTAAGGCAATATTCACAATACATAAAAAGCGGCGGGAAAATAATTCAAGGGGCAGAACTGGAAAATTTAATCCCTGACAAGGAAAAATTAAGGAAAATATTGAGCTATGAGATTTTGAAGTGAAAATGGCCAAGGAAAAAGACTATTACAAAATACTGGGAATCGGGAAAAACGCATCGCAGGATGAAGTGAAAGCAGCTTACAAAAAATTGGCAAAGCAATATCATCCTGACTTAAACAAGTCTCCAGGCTCTGCTGAGAAATTTAAGGAGATTAATGAAGCTGCGGCAGTTCTCGGAGATCCTCAAAAACGCCAACAGTATGAACAGTTCGGAGCTGCTGGAGAGCAGTCCCAAGGATTTTCAGGATTTGACTTCTCTGATTTCATGTCAGATGCTGGCACCATGGGATTTGATTTTGACAGCATCTTTGAAAATTTTTTCGGCGGAAGAAGAGAAAGAAGAAGGCAAAGGGGCTCAGACTTAAGGTATGACCTGGAAATCGAACTGGACGATGCTGCATTTGGCGCAACAAAAACACTTAATATCCCAAGAACAGAGCAATGCCAAAAATGCCACGGCTCTGGAGCTGAAAGCCCTAGCGACATTGTGGCATGCGATGAGTGCAATGGAAAGGGTGTTTCAACAAGAACCCAAAGAACACCTTTCGGAATGTTTTCGACAACAACAACATGCAGGAAGTGCAGGGGCCAGGGCAAATATATAAGAAATGAATGCCATGAATGCGATGGCCGCGGAGTTGTCCAGAGAACAAGAAAGCTGGAAGTCAAGATTCCAGCAGGCGCTGTGGATGGGACTAACCTAAGGATGCAAAGTGAGGGCGAAGCTGGAGAGAGAGCAGCGGAATCTGGTGACTTGTACGTTGTGATTCATGTAAAACCCCACAAGATTTTTGAAAGAGACGGAAGTGATATCTATACCAAAGTCCATTTACTTTTTACAACAGCAGCCCTAGGAGGAGAAATAGAAGTTCCGACTTTGAAAGGCAAGGCAACCCTAAAAATTCCGGCAGGGACACAAAGCAGCACAATTTTTAGGATGAGGCACCAAGGCATCCCAAGCCTGCACGGCCATTCTGTCGGCGACGAAAATGTTGAAGTTGTGATTTCAGTTCCTGAAAAACTGACAAAGAAGCAAAAGAAATTATTGGAAGATTTTGAAAAGGAAAATAAGAATAGCACAAAAGGATTTTTTGGGTTCTAAAAGATGATTGCTGTACTATGCTGGCAAAATTTCTAATGGCTTAATTCCTGCCAACTTGGCTGTCTTTAAATGGCAAACATGATTTGACTGATAAATCTTGAGGTAAGTATCTGAGCCTGATGTCAAGGAACTTTGGGTAAGCACGCTTGCTAACTCCGGCTTGATAGTTCCATCCTGATATCGAACGTTAATACTGTACACATCACCAATATTAACATCACCTTGGAATTGCGGCTTCAAAAAAGATGAAATGCTGATGAGAGGCACAATTTCATTTATTTTGGTTAATGAATTCTCTGCAATTATTTTCCAATTTTGCCCGCGCGAATATGTAAAGGATGGTGCCTTCCATTATTGCTCCATTTTTAGCGTATGAAATTTTAGTTCCAGGCGGCAGTGGCTCTGGCAAATTATTTCCATTTATGCCGGGCATAACCTTGGCAACAATTTCCTCAAGTGCTGTAGAGTTCATGGTATTTTCTTAATTCTTTTATCGCCATTAATCTTTTTAATCTCGACGAAAATTTCCTTCGGTACAAATTTTTCCCAATTTTTATTGTTTTTTATTGATTCCCTTATTTTTGTGCTGCTTATTCCCTTAAATAATTTTATTTTTCTGCATTTAATTTTGTGTTTTTTGAAGCATCTTATTGTCCACGGATTTCCAGAATAAGCAACCTCGAATTTAGGCAGATTATCAATAATATAATTTGTCCATTTATAATCATTGTATAAATCTGGAACTGGATAAATCCTAAAATTTTTTATTTTGTTTGATTTCAAAGTCTTAGAAATCATTTGCTTTCTCTCATTGAAGCCAAAAGTATTCTCTTTGGTATTTTTTTCCTGCGAGCTCCCGATTCCAATAATAATTTCATCAAATTTTTTGGAAATGTCTTTGGCAACTTGCAAGTGCCCGTTATGGAAAGGCTGGAACCTGCCGATGAAGAGTGCTCGTTTCATTTTTTTAAATTTTCAAGATAACTTATTTCTTGCAATATTTTTCATAAAATTCTAAAATCTCGTTAGCTTTTCGCGGATTCAATGAATAATGAATTTCCCCAGTTTTCTTTGCAGGAATTATCCACTCATCTTTTTCCAGCTCTTTAAGCGTTTGCTTAGTAACTTTGTTTCCTATAAGATGCGTTGGAAGCCCGCCTAATATATTTTCTGTATGTGAGCCACCCCATTTCCTCCATTGAACTAATTTTCTTATTATACGAGCCTTAACTTCAATTACGCTTAACTGCATAATAACCAGGTATCTTAGATTTATTATATTAATTTTTCTTATAAAAATGATACAACATTGTCTCAAAATAGAAATCTTTAAATACTGGTTACTCTACCAGTTGTAATATGGGAAAAAAATCATTGTTCGTGGGATTTATGGGGGATTCCCCTATGATTAAAGTATTGGACTATCTCTTAACTGAGAGGGAACTAGACTTTTCAATAACAGACATGGCTGAAAATGCTGGCATCGGAAGAGCAACACTATACAGGATTTGGGACAGTTTGATAGAGAATGAAATAATACTGCATACCAGAGATATCGGAAAAGCTAAATTATACAAACTGAATACAAAAAATGAAAAAATAAAAAAAATGATAGAGATATATGACATGTTAATATTAGAAGAGCTAAGGAAACGTTCAGAAAACCAAAAAATAAAAGTTGCAGTTTAACTACAAATGCCCTAAATTTGATATTTTTCAATTTAGACTGAATTTTTTGTGTTCATTTTCTTCCCAATTCTTTACCCAAAGTCTCAACTAATTCTTGATTATATTTTTTCCAAGGCTTATTTGAATCATGAAATCCCCTGACATCATTGAATTGACCATAGGTCAAAAGATTTACTTGCATATCCGATATTTTTCTTATAGAGTCTCTGTCTCTTGGCAATTTTCTTAATGCAGATTAAAAACAAATATTTATGAGACACTTAAGAAACCCAAGATACTCAAACTCAAGCTATTTGGGTTCTAATCCAAGCAACTCTGGTGCCTTGCCTCAAGGATCAGCTTTATCAATACCCGCAGTTCAGACTTTGCATTCACCAGATTTTTTCAGGATTGCTCAAGAATTCTATCATGGCTGGCTCAGGCAGCAGGAAATTTCTGACCCAGAATCTAGCGTAGATTATCAATTGGGATTCGGAATTGTAGAGATAGCAGGGCCGCAAAGAGCTAGAGAGACGCAAAGAGCCTATGACATTATTCCGAGGGAAATTGTGATTGAAATTAACAGAAGAGCCAGCGGCCATAAACCTTTAGACCAGGATCTTGTGGATAGAATATTAAACTCACCAACATCTCATTAGAATCATCCCTTAAACCTATTTGTTATCGGCATTCGCCACTCCATGCCGTGGAATGATTTTTCAGAAACCCGTATGAGCATCGCTGTCCTTCTCTTGTGCTCGTTTAATCTTATCCTATCAACAACATTTCTTACTGTTTTTTTGTCAAATCCTTTTTCGATAATATCTTTTGCAGACAGATCTTCTTCCATATACATTTTCAGGATTTTATCCAAGACTTTGTAGGAAGCGCCAAGTTCTTTTTCGGCAGTCTGGCCCAAAATCAATTCAGCGCTCGACTTTTTCCTCAAAATTTTATCCGGAACTCCAAGATATTTGCCCAGTTCAATAACTTCTATTTTCCATAAGTCTCCGATTACGAGAATGTCTGCCCCGCTATCGCCGTATTTTGTAGTGTAGCCTAAGGCAATCTCTGATTTATCTGAAGTGCCGATGACTAATGCGTTATTCAGGTTGGCAAAATAATAAAGGATCATCATTCGCGTTCGAGCTTTTACATTTGCAAATGTATAAATATTTTTTTTAATTTTTAGTTTTTTATTTATTTTTTCAAAAAATTGAATTGAATCATCAATTGGAAAAGTAATATTTTTTATTTGAAGTTTTTTGGCAATGTAAAACGCGTCATTAATGCTTTCTTTAGATGTTACTTTTAAATCCGGCATTAATATTCCTGCAACATTTTTATTTCCAAGAGCTTTTGCAACTAAAAAAGCAGCGACAGAGCTATCAATTCCTCCACTTAATCCTATGATTGCCTTTTGATAATTATTTTTCCTGAAATAATCTTTAATTCCAAGCACCAATGCATCGCATACTTCTTTTGTGTTCATTATTGGCAATGTAATCATAGGTATTTTAAAACTTTGCCACGCAATAACTTTAAATAACAATTTAAATAACCACTATAAAATGACATTAGATGATTTTGTGGCGGTTAATGTATATTACGATGAAGCCCAAAGAGATGTTTACAAGCAAATTTTAGCAGAAGTTGGAATTTCAGATATAGTAGAATTAAAAGTTTGGAGAGATGATGCAAAATTGGACCAAGAATGTAAATTGAGTCTCGCTCAACAAGTAGCAATAGCAGTACATGAAAAGCCCTCAGTAATATTGGGGCAAATGCATTATTTATCGGCTTTTTGCTACAATGATGGAAAAACTGACATGGTAATTTTTGATTCACACAATGATTCTTGGGGTAGATCAAATAATTTTAATAATGGTTCATTTATAAACTGGAGAGCAGGAAAAACATATGTAGTTGGTTCGGATTTCACGTATACTGAAAATGACCGACTAAAAATCTTTTCTCCGAGGGAAGCCGATGAAATTTTAAAAGAAAGAATTTCTGATAATGTGTTCCTAAGTCTGGATATTGATGTTTTTAGTAGAACAACTACATGGGCTCATCATTGGGTAGAAGAAAGAGGCTCTTTTAGTAGTTTATCCCCCGAACAAGTCGCAACACTGTCCGGTAAAATAATTAAGAATAGAAAACTACTCGGCGTTAACATAGCAGAGTATGATCCAAATCTAGAACTACCACCCTACAAAACTGCGAAGATAATCACAGATTATTTGAAGGTGGTTATGGGAATTATTTAATTTATTATTTTAAATATCTACATCAACAACCATAATATCCTCTTCAAAATCTCTGCATTTCTTAATAATTTTTCCATATTTAAAATACATGCTGTGCCCATAATAAACTATACCATCCTGCGCACCTACCTGATTTACATAAATGATTGGTATCTTATTTTCTTCCCATCTTTGCTTCAGGATATTTTCAATTCTCTCTATCTTGCCTTTCCTGTATGGCGAAGCAGAAATGTTTATTATCAGTTCAGCGCCTTTGGCTTTCTGTTTTTTTGCAGTTTCTTCAAACCAGAGGTCCTCGCATATGCTAATCCCTATTTTTTCCCCGTCAAAATCAAATACTGTCGAGTCGATTCCATCCTTAAACCATCTTTTCTCGTCAAAAATTGCGTAATTTGGAAGACAAACTTTATGATGGGTTTTAATTATCTGCCAGTTTCTAATCACTGCGGCGCTGTTGTGCAGCTTGCCACTGGCCCTTTCAATGAAACCAACTATCGCTGCCTTGTTTTTTACATTATTGACTATTTTTATAAGCGCGCTTATGTTTTCATCAATAAAATTCTTCCTCAGCAACAAGTCTTGCGGGCTGTAGCCGGTTATAGAAAGCTCCGGAAAAACAACAATGTCGGCATTTATTTTTTTTATTATAGAAATTATTTTTTTTGTGTTTCCATCAATGTCGCCAACAATTGGATTAATCTGCGCCAGTGCAATTTTCATATCCGATTGTTATATCGGAATCTTTAAAAATGTTTTTAAACAATCATGCAATTCCAAAGCCATGATTAAAACTATAATATTCGACTTAGGCAATGTTTTAGTGTATTTTGATGAAACTCCAATCTTCAAGAAATGGGCTGCTGTAAGCAATAAGCCTGTCCCTGAAGTGATTAAATACTATAAGGGGTCTTCAACTAGAAAATCTTATGAAAGTGGGGAGATAAGCTCGCAAGAATTTTACAAAATCACGCTGAATGAGCTGGACATGAAGATGGATTTCAGTAAATTCAAAAGATTGTGGAATGAAATTTTTACATTGAATAAAGACGTTGAAAAAATTGTGAAATCATTGAAGGGGAAATATAAATTAATACTGCTCTCAAACACAAACGCCATGCAGTATGAGTACATAAAAAAAAATTATAAGATTGTGGATATTTTTGACGAACATGTTTTATCTTACAAAGTCCGCTGCAGGAAGCCAAATCCAATGATTTACATAAAAGCTTTGCTAAAAGCTAAAACATTGCCTTTTAACTGCGCTTACTTTGACGATATTCCGGAATTTGTGAATGTTGCAAGGATTATGGGAATAAATGCTTTTCAGTTTAAGAATGCGGATAAATTAAGGAATGATTTAAATAAACTAAAAATTCTGTAGCTGATTTCATGTCAAAAATTATTAAATTTTTCATTTTATTTTTATTGCTGGTAATTTTAACTGGCTGCAATAATTTAATTCAGGAAGAAAAAAGGATAGCAGTTGAAACTCTTGTTCATCAGCATGCAAAGGCATGGGAAGCTGGAGACTATGCATTGTTGGATTCCATATTACATAAAGATTTGGTATTTGCGTATCCCGGCAGAAGATTAAACAAAACAGAAACATTGAAGGATTTTCTTGATTATAATTCCTCATTCAAAGAAACTAAAATTTACATTAATAAAATAATATTTGACGGCGATGATTTTGCTGTTGAGTGGCAGTTTGCATCAACAAACAGGAAAACTGGCAACAGAACTGCGGTAAGCGATGCCATAATCGGCAAAGTGAAAGATGAAAAAATTATAGTTTGGAAAGAATATTTGGACGGCAGAGTCAGCAGAATGCAAATTGCCGGAAATTTATCGCTTGACGAAGGAGCAGAGCCTTTTCCTTGGCCGAAGAGGAAGTAAAAAATACAATCGAAAAATATAAACACGAAAAGGAAATATTTACAAAATATGTCAAGAACTTTGGTTGAATTGGTTAAATCGATTAATCAAGCGGATATAAATGGAGATATCAACGCGCAGATTGGGGAATCTGGACAGCTTAAAGTTCATGATGTTGATGTGATTGCTGGCCAAGATGGAAGACTTATACTTGACAGGCACGGAACTTTAGTCAGAACCTTTAAAGAATGGGGAGGCAGAAATCCGCTTGTACAATGGATTCTGGATGGACACTCAACATTTACACAGGAATTCCACAAAGCATTTGATAGTTATATGGCAGCAGGTGATTTTTCAGCACCATTCCATCCACCTGAAGATTATGCATTTCAATTTTTGAATTCTGCAATGGAATATTTGGAAGCGTCCATAGGTCAACTTCCGCGCAATGATTCTAAATACGATTATTTAACTAAAAGTTATCTTCCTGCGGCTACAGTAGGGGGGCTGTGGGAGGTTCATTAATCGGGGCAGGAATCGTGGCAGTATCAGGGCACGAGAATAGAAGACGCTTTATGATACGTAGTGCGGGACTTGTTGGGCTCTTTGGTTTAGGGGGAACTTTGACGAGTTCATATCAAAGACCAAGAGATCAAAAAAATAGGTTATCAATTTTAGAATCCAATGCAGAATATCTTGACAAAGTCGCAGCTGATACTTTTAATAAGCCTTCTGCTGCAATAATGCCAACTTATAACCGAGGAATATTCTGAAACTATCAATAAGGCCATATTCTTAAAACTAGTATTAAATCCAAATAACATAAAAAGTTTTATAAATAAAATAAATATTCTTTTTCCAAATGGACGTAGCAATTCTTTATTCAGGCGGAAAGGACAGCACTTTTGCAATACAGCATTCCAGAGACATGGGCTGGAATATAAAATACCTAATTTCTGTAAAACCTACCAGAAAGGACTGCTTCTTGTTTCATTTTGCAACTGTCGAGCAGACAAGAGAACTGGCAAAGATGCTTGGGATTCCTCATTTTTATGTGAAATGCGGGGTTGCAGACCCTGTAAAAGAGGCAAATATTGTAAGTGAAATCGTCGAAAAGAACCAAAAAAAGATGAAAATTGATGCCGTTGTTCTTGGAGGAACTGGATTGCAGGAAACACAACTAAAAAGCATTCAGAATGCCCTGAGTCCATTAAAAGTTGATGCATTCGCGAGCCATTCCGGAGAAGACCATGACCTCGTGATGGAGCAGATGCTGGAAAAAGGTTATGAAATAATAATAACTCAAATCGCTTCCGAAGGCTTGAAAGACTGGCTTGGCAAGAAGATAACCAAGGAGAATTTCCCGCACTTGAAGAAAGATTCCATCAAATACGGCTTCCACATCGGGTTTGAAGGCGGCTATGCAGACACTTTAGTCACGGACTGCCCCTTGTTTTCAAAGCAGATGGTTATTGATGACATGTCAGTTATTTACGAGGACAAGTATTGCGGGCATGTTGTTGTAAACAAATACAGGATACAGGACAAAAGCAGCCTTGAATTGCAAAGGCCAAGGAGATTGTTTAGTTTCCTGGGATAAAAATTATTCAGTGCAAGTATTTGTTCTTAAACAATTTACCTACAGAGAAATTTCCTGAACCGCTTGTAAGAACCAGCAGTAACGATGCTGCAAGCAATACAACAAATTCATAGCCGTAAGTGCTTTGAGTTATGAAAAATCCCTGCTTCAAGTGAACTTTAAAAAATGCCACCGCCATTTCTATAATCAATGCAATGCACACCAGTCTTGTTAAAAATCCAAGGACAAGCAAAATCCCGCCAACAAATTCAACCGCAGATACAAGAAAAGCTGCGTAAACAGGCGCAGGTATTGCCAACGATGTAAAGAATGCAACCGTGCCTTTGAAACCTCCGGGCACAAATAATTTGACGTATCCGTGATACAAAAATATTATTCCTAGAACAACCCTCAGCAAAGCCAATACCCACTGACCGATACCATCCTTATTGTTTTTTGCCATTTACAACACCATCCAAAATATTAATATTGATGCTATTGTTGATATTATGCAATAAATGCACCATTTCTTCAGCACAAATTTCTGAACATAAACAAGGTATAATGAAAATATGACTGAAGCACAACTTATACCTACTATAAAATAGTAAATGATATTCTCTTTAAAAATATTTCGGTTTGCAAGCAGCATTATGGAATATAATAGTATCAAACCGTAATAGAGCATGCCTGGAATTGTATTTTCAATTCCAAAAGTCTTTCCGTACTTGCTCTTCACAACAGCATCGCAGTCCTGGCCAATCGGGCAATACATTCGCTTGTCGTGCTTTTTAGAGTGATAGATGTAAAAGGAAACTGCAAGGCCTATTACTGACAAAATAATTAGGAAGATTTCTTTCATTGTGATAAAACAATTATTACTCAATATAAAAATTTCGCTTTAATGAGACTGTTACCTTAACTCAATATTCTGATAGTATGTTATCTGCGGACGTTTTGCAACGTCTCTGCCAAAAATCTTTTAAATAAGTCTTAATTTTAAAGATTTAATCTTGGAGACAGTTG
>JAHFQL010000037.1 GCA_023259315.1 Candidatus Woesearchaeota archaeon
TGCCTCGTTTAACAATGTCTGAAGCTTCGCAGTTTGGACAGTTAAATGGATGCATAAATATCACCTCAAATCAACTAAAGAAGAACTAGTATATAAATATCACGTTAAATAGACAGTATCTTGTCAATGAGCCAATTCATCATAAACAAAGCAATATCAAATAAAATTTTTATAGCAAGTTATTTAAATCAACATTTTTACTTTTTAGTTTATGAAAATAGTAAATGTGGTTGGCACAAGGCCAAATTTCATCAAGATTGCCCCTTTGGTAAGTGAGATAAAAAAACACAATGAGATAAGGCAAATTCTTGTCCACACGGGCCAACATTATGATGGTGAAATGTCAAAATTCTTTTTTGATGACTTGTCTATTCCAAAGCCCGACATAAACCTCGGGATAGGCTCTTCTTCCGATATAACGCAGACAGCAAAAATAATGCTGGAATTTGAGAAAGTGATTATAAAAGAAAAACCGGATTTGGTTGTTGTTGTGGGTGATGTAAATTCAACTCTTGCAGCTGCCTTGACTGCAGTTAAATGCGGAGTAAAAATTGCTCATGTTGAATCTGGGCTGAGAAGCTTTGACACTACGATGCCAGAAGAGACCAACAGATTACTTACAGACCAAATAGCAGATTTTCTTTTCACAACAGAGAAAAGCGGAAATAAAAATTTAATTAAAGAAGGCATAAGCAAAAACAAGATATTTTTTGTCGGAAATGTGATGATAGACAGTTTATTGAGCCACAAAAAAAAAGCGCAAAAATCAAAAATTTTATCAAAACTAAAATTGGTTGAAAACAATTACGTTGTGCTGACGCTTCACAGGCCAAGCAATGTTGATAATAAAAAGTCATTTGAATATATTTTAGACATACTTAATGAAATCCAAAAAAACATCAAAATTATTTTTCCTGTTCATCCAAGAACGTTTAAGAACCTTAAAAATTTTAATTTATTGAGCAGTATTGAAAGGCAAAAAAATATAATATTGACAGAACCAATAGGCTATCTTGACTTCATGAAGTTGATGATAAACTCAAGGTTTGTTTTGACTGATTCCGGCGGCATACAGGAAGAGACAACTGTTCTTGGAATACCCTGCATCACAATGCGCAATAATACCGAAAGGCCTGTCACAGTAGAGCAGGGCACTAATATATTGATAAGCACTCAAAAATCCAATATACTACAGGCAGCAAACAAGCTGCTTAAAAGGGCATCTTTTAAGCCTAAAATACCTCCATTATGGGACGGCAAAGCAGCGCAAAGGATTGTTTCTATATTACTAAAAATTATACGTTAATTTCCATATTGAAAATAGCTAGTAATTAATAAAGATTTCTGTTAATTATTTACCGTATGGAAAAGAATCAAGAGTAAATGCTAAAATTTTTAACAAATCCCTAAATAAATCAAAATTCACTCTCTCTTCTCAGCCACCTTCATCAGGAAATTAACTTTAATCCATGGAGGATAAATAGGCATTTCATCCTTTTCCAAATCAAACTCATAGAAAGTGCTTTTTCCATCAACCATCGCTTTTCTAAATCCCCTGCTTTCATAAAGCGGCTTTATTCTCCAGTTGCTTTCTGTTTCAACAAGCCTGCCAACAACTTTTTTTATTGAATTCTCTTTTGCATAATGAAGCATTGCAACAACAAGTGCCGAGCCGATTCCTCTGCCCATTGTCCTGCATGAAACTGTCAAGTCTCTAATAAACCAGCCATAATCTTTTTGCTCGAGTATTGTCTCAGCTATCAGGCCATAATCACCGAATTTGTCTTTAAGTTCAACAACCATTACAATGTCATGGTTCTTTTCAAACGATTCTTTTAATTGCTCAAGACCGTACCTATTTGATGTTACATTCAGCTCATTTGTTCTGTTCAGCAATTGGGTCACCCTCTGCCAGTCCTGCTCTTCAACAGGCCTTATGGTCATAAGCATGTCGCATTGCATCAGGAAATCCTTGAAGTCGCCTTTGTGGCTTTTCTCTGCCTCTTCCCTGTTTCTTTGCTCCTTGAGCAGCTGAACTCTTTTCCTGTCTTCATCAGTTGCGTTAAGGGGCATGACTTCCTCAAGCCCGAGCACATCCAATGGATCAATGGCCTCAAAAATATTTATTCCAGAAATTTGTGACTTGACTTCTGCCCTTTGGAAAGGGTCGTCATCAACAAAAAGCATTTCGCTGTAAGAAATGTTAAATTCCTTTGCAAGCTTTTTTATAGCATCTGATTTCAGGCCCCAGCCGACCTGCGGCTTTTCGAAATATTTTTCAATCTCGAATTTCTTCAGGATATTGTCCACATCCTCATAATAATTCTTGCTGCAGAGTGTGCTTTTTATGCCTCTTTTGTCAAGCTCTTTCAAGGCCTCCTTTGTTCCCGGCTTTATCTTCACATTTTCTTTGTCTTTGTAGAAAACAGTGCCATCCCATAAAGTATTGTCGCCGTCCCACACAACAAGCTTGACCCTTTTCATAGATAAAATACGTCTAAAATAGTATATAAATGTTTGGGATAAGTTAAGAAAAGTATGAATATTCGCAATTCTAAATTAAATCAAAATTTTAAATCAAGTTATACTTTATCGTGTGCTCAGAAAATTTGTCACTGTCCCTGCTGCCATCAGTCATGTTGATAAAAACTGAATCCTCAAGAAATTCCATTGCATGGGCTATCATTGGCGGAGTTATTACAAGCATGCCCGGCTCAACAATAAGTTCCTCGACTTTTGCCTCTTTTTTTTTCAAGTTCTTGGAATATGTCTTGTATTTTCCGCTGACCAAATAAACATACTGCATCTGTTTTGGGTGGTAATGGTTTGCCCTTATGGCTCCTTTCTTAGAGGTTATTATAGCAACATGACAAATTTCTTTCTCCAGAATATTGGCAATAGAACCTCTTTTGTCTACAAAGGCCGGCTCAATTTTTATTGCAGTTTCATTAACCATTCATTTTTGGATTTAAGCTTGTTTTATTAACTTTTCTATTAAAGATAGATTTTTATATCCGGCTTTTACTTTATCACCAATTATGAATTTCGGAATCATAGGGGTCGGAAGATTCGGCACAAATTACTTGAAAACATTGAATGAGCTTCAAGTGCATGTAAAATGGATTTGCTCCACTAAGCTGGAGACAATGAATGAAGCACTATCAAAAGTAAATTTGAAGTCAGAAGTCAAAAAAACGATAAATTATAGGGAAATCCTGAAAGATAAAGGTCTTGATGCAGTGATAATCGCAACTCCTGGAAGCACTCATTATAAAATCGCAAAAGATGCTCTAATTGCTGGAAAGCATGTATTGGTGGAAAAGCCATTCTGTTTAAGTTCAAAGGAAGCAGAAGATTTATTAAAGCTATCAAAGAAAAAAAACAAAATACTGATAGCAGGTCATCTGCATTTGTTTAACCCCGGAATACAAAAGATTAGGGAAGACATAAAATCAGGATTATTTGGCAGGGTAAATTTCATAAGCATATTCCATTCCGGAAACGGTCCTGTAAGGGCAGACATAAGCGCCTTATGGGATTTTTTCCCGCATAGCGTTTCTGTATTGCTTTACCTTCTAGAGGAAAATCCTGTAGAGCTCGGAGTCATCGGCGCTTCTTTCATAAAAAAAGGGAACGAAGATTTAGTAACAATGTCTATCAATTTTCCAAGTAACATATTTGCAGTGTCAACTGGAACTTGGCTTTACCCCCTAAAGAAATTTGAAATTGTTGTAGTCGGAGAAAATCTTTATGCAGTATTCGATGATTACGCAAAAATTGGCAAGCTGAGGTATTTCGACAGCAGGCCTAAAATGATTAATGGGAAAATAATTATTGATGGCAAAGGCTACAGAAGTGTTCAAATAGAAGACTCAAGGCCATTAACAGAGCAAATGAAATTTTTTATCAACTGCATAAAAAATAATAAAATCCCGAAAGAGAATATAAAAAATGCTGTAAAGATAACAAAAATTCTCGAGCTTGCGCAAAAATCTCTTAAAACAAATTCAAGAGTAAAGGTTAATAAGCTATAAATTTGAGGAAATTAAATGAAGCTTTCAATCATAGTTCCTATATACAATGAAAGAGACACGTTGAGGCGTATAATAAAAAGAATAGAATCTGTCAATTTGGGAAAAATACAGAAAGAGATTATTCTAGTTGATGATTGCTCAAAAGATGGCTCCAGGGACATTATGGGGTCAATGAAAGGCAATTACGTCAGGCTCTATCACAAGAAAAATGCCGGCAAAGGCGCTGCTTTAAAGACTGGAATCAGGGCAGCAACAGGGGATTTCATAATATTCCAGGACGCTGATTTGGAATACGACCCTAACGACTACAAAAAGCTGCTCAAGCCGATACTTGAGAAGCAAACTAATATTGTGTTCGGCTCAAGATTTTCAAAGGACTCAAAACTGCTTCCAAAAATAAAGACTATGCACCCACTGCATTGGATTGGCAACAAAGGTTTGACATTTGTATTTAACACGCTTTATGGAACTAGCTTGACAGATGTCGAGCCTTGTTATAAATTGTTCAAAAGCAATGTGTTGAAAAGTATTGAAATAAAATCTGACAGGTTTGAGTATGATATAGAGCTCATGTGCAAGCTTGTAAAGAAAGGAGAAAAAATAGTGCAATTGCCCATCAAATACGCGCCCAGGGCTTTTGAGGAAGGGAAGAAGATAAACTGGAAAGACGGGATAATAGCTTTCATGACAATGGTCAAATACAGGTTTCCATAAAAATGCCAAAATTAAAAGTAGCCGTTGTAATTCCAACACAATCTAACCTGAAATCATCACTACAAAATCTGCTAAAGGTTTATGACTATCTGGTGCAGAAATATGGCTTTGAGGTTACAATTTTTATCGACAAAAGGTACGATTTTTCCTACAAGAATTTTAAGGTACAGAAGATAAGCGGATTTGATCATAAAACAATTCTTGAAAAATTATTCTTGTTTCTTGGCTTGCAGAGAGATTATTATACAGATTTGATGGATAAGCTAAAAGGTTATAATGTCATCGAGACCAGCAATCCGGAATTCTATTGGTTTGCCTGCCAATCCTATCTTGCAGCAAAAAAATACAATTCAAGACTTATATTAAGGACGTCGCAAACAGTTGATGGATTTTATTTGTTTAAATTCACAAAATTAATCCCTATAACAATTGCAAGAAAGGCTTACAAATACGCTAAGTACCTTCTTTTTACAAATCCGAAAGCTGCGGCAAGGTGTATCAAGCTTGGTCTAACTGAAAAGAATTCCAGAAAGATTATTGTAATAGGCCACGCTACTGATACAAATACTTTCAAGCCATTATACCATAAAAAAGACAGCGAAAAAACAATATTGCTTTCAGTCGGTGGCTTGTATGAGATAAAGGGACATCATTTGATAATAAAAGCGCTTAGAAAAGTTATTGACAAAGGATTTGATTCTGAATTGTGGATTGTTGGAGATGGATATTACAAAAATGAATTGGTAAATTTAGCAAAAAATCTTGATCTGGAAAAGAATGTCAAATTCCTAGGATCAAAAGGCCATAACGAACTTGCTGAGATTTACAATAAATCCAGTGTGTTCGTGCTTGCAAACTATCAGGAAATAACTCCTGCAGTCAATGAAGCGCTAGCTTGTGGTTTGCCTGTGGTTGTGATGGAGTGCGGCGGCAGAGAATTTGTAATTCCTAGTAAAAACTATGGCTTGATTTCAAAAAAATTGGATATAGACGATATGTCTCAAAAAATAATTCAATTGATTAAAAATAAAAAATTATCTAATAAGGTTGCACAAAATGGCAGAAAAAGAATCATTAATAGTTTTGCAATAGAAAAAGTTGCTCAAAAATTCTACTCGGCTTTTACTAAGTAAGGTTTTTATTTTTTATACTGACTCCGATTTTAATATACCATATCCACCACAAAACCACGAAAATCCACAAGGTAATTCCTATTAAACTGTAGCTGACTGCATCCCTTATGAAATAATACCTGTTGGCATTTCCATAATAAAATAGCAGCGCCATTAAAGTGCTCAGAAATATAAAAACCCAATAGAAAAATTTGAATTTGGAGTCATCTGATTTCAATGCAAAGAAAGGAATTACCCACAAAAAGTATTGTACCCCAAATCCTGAAGAAAAAGCAAAAAAGAAAAGATTGGATAATATTATACCGTCAACATAACCTATATCATGTCTTCTCAAAAAATAAAAAAATATAGCTGCAAACATCGCTATGGTTATTGCAATGTAAATATAGTTGAAAAGCTCGTGAAGATTTGGAAGTGCAAAAATTGTTGTAAGATACTGTTCAATCCTGCTGTAACTCCATAAGTATTTCACACCTCCGTATGGAATTATAATTCTTAGTTTAGTTCTTAAATCTGCATTTGGATAAGAAAATAAGAGAAATATATAGGGCAAAGAAACAGTTATTCCAAATAAAACCATCTTATAAAATCTTTTTTGCTTGGCGATAAAAAAAGGCATTACCGGGGCTGTAACAACCTTGACTACAAGGGAAAGCCCCAGCAAAAAATTATGGAATAAATTTGTTTTTTCAAGCTTCAGGAGAAAGTAGACGTACAATACCAAGAAAACAATGCCAAGGTTATCTACTTGTCCATGATAGCCGGAAACCATTAGCACGACAGGATTTAGAAGGTATAAAGCCACCGTCACATAGGTTTCCTTGTCGCTTTTTTTTTGATGTCGCATTATCTTGTAAAGAAGGGATCCTATAAGCAGCGTAGCAATTATCATGGGAAAATGAACTACTGTGCTGAAATTTGCAGAAAACAGTTTGGATAATTTAAGCATGAGAAATGATATATATGCCCACATCGGGCCTGCATAATAGTCACCTTTTATCAATTTTCCTTTGAAGTCTTCTTTAGTAAACAAAGGCTTAATATTTTCATGTATAGGCATCTTTGTATAAAAAGAGTGAACATCAGTATAGATGTTTTTTCCTTCTTCAATGGCAGTTGCTGCATTCATTTGATTATTGATATCGTGCTCAACTCCTATGAACTGCCATGCAAGATAAAATTGAAAAGCTGCTGACAGCAAAAAAGCATAGAAAATAGCCTTTCTGTAATTTTTTTGGGCGTTCAGGATGCTGTAATAGATAAGAATGCAAAAAACTGATGTCCCTATAAAAGGCATCCATCTAAAACCCTGCCTGCTGAAATAACAAAATAAAAAAGCTGCTGCAATAGTAAATAAAGAAGCAATCGCAAAAGACAATTTAGAATTTCTTTTTATAGCAGAATGCATTATGCTGCATATATTCTCGGTCAAATTGTAGACTATATTTATAATCATACATTTAAATTAACTACTCGATTTTTATAACTTTCGATGATGGCTATGGTTAAATTTATAAATAAAGTGCAGAGCATTCAATAAAATGCTGAAGCGTGAATTATCTATTATAATACCGACTTATAATGAAAAAGATATAATTGAGGATTCTATAAACAGAATTTTTAGTAATTTAGGTAAATACAATCTCAAAGATGTCGAGGTAGTTGTTGTCGACGACAGCAAAGACGGAACAGAGAAAATACTCAAAAATTTGTCAAAAAAATATAATAACTTGAAAATAATTAATCGGCAAAAATCTAAAGGAGTTGGGTCTGCAATAAGGGATGGCATAATCAAATCATCTGGAAAATTTGGAATAATTTTTATGTCAGATGCGCCCGACGACATAAAATACATCCCTTCCATGCTCGATAAGCTCAAGCAGGGAAATGACTTTGTGCATACATCCAGATTCATGAAAGGATCGAGAATTGAAGGGTATCCATTTATTAAAACATTGGCAAACAGGCTCGCGAATTATTCTGTGAGATTTGCTTTTTTAAGATTTGATTTAAAAGATTTTACTAGCCTGTTTAAGGGATTCAGCATCGATAAAATCAAAAATCTCAATTTGGAAGCTAACGAATTTGATATAGGGCTTGAGATCGCATTAAAATCCATAAGAAAAGGCTATAAAATAGTAGAAGTTCCGGTTAACTGGAAAGAAAGGGAGGCCGGAAAAAGCAAATTAAAATTGTCAAAGCAAGCGCCACAATATGCAAAAAGAATTTTAAAGCTGTTTTTCACTTACTGGTGAGATTATGAAATGTAGAATCTGCAAGAATGATAAGCTGAAAACATTCCTTTCATTAGGCACAACTCCATTGGCCAATAGCTTTTTGTCCAAAGAGGACATGAAAAAAAAAGAGAAAAGATTTCCGCTTGAGCTGTGCTTTTGCGACAATTGCAAGCTTGTGCAGCTAACTTATATAGTTCCTTCAGAAGACATGTTCAGCAATTATGTTTACCTGAGCTCAACTACAAAGACATTTCAGAAACATTTTGCAGACATGGCAGAAAGCATAACAAAAGATTTCAAATTAAGCAGCAAGTCTATTGCTGTGGACATAGGCTCAAATGACGGCATTCTTCTCA
Source organism: Candidatus Woesearchaeota archaeon (assembly GCA_023259315.1). The sequence continues at coordinate 8,475 of JAHFQL010000037.1, forward strand.
AAGGTTTTCAGAGGTTCAATGTGCAAGTGATTGGAATAGAACCTGCAACGAATGTTGCAAAAATTGCCGAAAAAAACGGTATTGAAACAATAAATGAATTCTTCAATAAAGATGTAGTGAAAGAAATCATGAGAAGAAAAGGCAGGGTAGATGTTATCACTGCAACAAACGTATTCGCGCATATAGATGACATTGATTCTGTCATAGAAAATGTAAAAGACTTGCTGAAAGATAACGGGATTTATGTCATAGAGATACAGTATTTTGTTGATACTATACAAAATATGACCTTTGACAATGTCTATCATGAGCATATGTCTTATTATACACTTACATCGCTAGACTATTTCTTCAAAAAACACGGCATGAAGGTTTTCAAAGCGCAAAATGTTCCAACTCATGGGGGCTCATTAAGGGTTTTTGCCGCAAAAAATAATAGCATTCACAAAGTAGATATTTCAGCCGAAAAAATGCTGGACGACGAAAAAAATATGGGCATTGGTGATTTTGAAACTTACAAAAAGTTCAGTGAGAAAGTATATGAAGTGAGGGACAGGCTGGTGAATTACATAAAGAATATCAAAAAGCAGGACAAGACAATAGCAGGTTATGGCGCTCCTGCAAAAAGCAACACACTTTTGAATTTCTGCAACATAGGGAGAGACTATATAGATTATATTGTTGAAGATAACCCCCTTAAACAGGGATTGTTTGCGCCAGGGACGCATATTCCGGTGGTTAGCCCTAAAACATTAGACGAGAAAACTCCAGATTACATACTTATTTTGGCATGGAATTTTGCAGACGAGATTCTTGCCAAAACAAAAAGGTACGCAGAAAAGGGAATCAAATTTGTAATACCTTTGCCTGAGCCAAGGATTATCTAGAGAGAATTTTTGACTTCTGTAACAAGCTCTGACTTTATTGAATATTCTTCTGCCGCCCATTTTATGAATCTTTTCAAGCCCGTCCTTAAGTCAACTTTTGGGTGATGATTAAGCAAAGTTCTCATCTTAGTAATATCAGGGCATCTTCTTTTAGGGTCTGATTTTCCGTAAGCGTCATTCAGCCCGGGAGCTTTCTCGACCTGCACCTTGTTGTCAAAAATATCAGCTATAAGATGCGCAAGCTCTTCCATGGTTGTCTCCCCTTTTTCAGTGCCCACATTAAAGCTCTCTTTGATATGCTCGCAAAGCAGAACTTTGAAAAATCCGACCATGGCATCTGTTATGTAGCAGAATGTCCTGGTATGATGTCCCTCTCCGTAAACAGGCAGCGGATTTCCTTTGAAAGCGTTTGCAACAAAGTTTGGCACGACTCTGTAATCATCTTCCCTCATTCCAGGGCCGTAAACATTGAATGGCCTGACCATCTTCACCGGAACGTTGTGGGTTTCGTTGTATGCAACACACAAAGTTTCCCCTAGCCTCTTTGATTCGTCATAGTTTGACCTTGGGCCTGTGCAGGAAACATTTCCGTTATACGATTCTAGGGTTGGCACAAATCTTGAGTCAGAATCCCCATAGACCTCGCTTGAGCTGAAGAACATGAAACTTTTTACCTTCTTTTCCCTGGCCATTTCCAGCATGTTCTTTGTTCCCAAAACTCCAACGTCTATTGTCTCGATCTTGTAAATCCTGTAGAATTTTGGGCTTCCGATTCCTGCCGCATGAATTATATAATCGATATTCTCGTCAATTTTTAGCGGCTTCACGATGTCATGCTTTATTGATTTAAAATTCGGGCCTTCTTCTACATTATATTTCATTCCTGTTATGAAATTGTCCACAGAAATAACCCTGCAAGGCTCTGTCAATACATTCCTGTTAAGGTAATCTATTGTCAACAGAAAATAATTGCCAAGAAAACCTGCGCCGCCCGTTATCAAAAGAGTCTTTCCGCTTAACTTCTCTGCAATTGGCTTTAAATCTTCTGCAATGTTCCTTACATCCTCCTGCATTACTTTATTGAGCATCATAAACCTCTAGAGTCGAAATTTGGTATATTATTAAAGGTTTTGGTTGGAATATATTTAAAATTAATTCTGTACGTAATTCCTTTTCTTTAATCATGTCATAATATTTATAAAGAATATTGTGGAAATTAAAATAATGAAAGGTATTAGGCATAATATTTTATTGATTTGTTTAGGTATATTTTTGGCCTTTCTCCTTCTTGAAATTGCATT
>JAHFQL010000038.1:0-6431 GCA_023259315.1 Candidatus Woesearchaeota archaeon
ATTAAAATCAGCAAAAAATAAATTAATTGTCCTTGCCGCCGAGCGTAACATTTTGTGCCAGCAGGCACGGATGGAAAATTTAAGTCAACAAAAATAAAAAAGTCTCAAATTTCATTTTCAAATAAATCAGATTTATGCCAGGAAAAAAGAAGATTACTCAATAGACAGTTTTGTAAACAGAAAATAAAAAGGAGATAAAAAATGGAAACACTTGTTGGTCAAGTAGAAATAAAATCTGTTAAGGATGGGATAATAGACGGTTGGGTAGTTTCTGATACCCGTCATGTTGATAACCGAGTTTTATTTAAGTTCACAGTCGGTTATTTGGGAGTTATGCAATTGGCCAAGGAACTTAAACTTCTTATGGCTGATTTAGATTTGAAAGATGTTAATCAGAGAATAAATGCAGGAGACGTTTCATATTTTGATAGACATGCAAGAATTGTAGCTGAAAAAATAGACAAAAGAAAAGGAACTTTTGCATTTCAATAGAGATTATACAAAAGATTAATAATCAAATTTTAAGAATTTAAACAAAAAAGGTGATTATAATGCCAGTCGATGAAGATAAAATAGTAAGGAAAATGGTTGCAGAGATTGCAGATTCAAATGAAAAATTCATGGGGCAGTCCAAGGATATAGAGAATTTCAAGAGGATTGTGCCTGTTCTTTTGGAGAAGGGGATAGACAATGTCAACCTTTCAATGTTTGATGAAAACACAAAGTCAAAACTTCTTAATGCTTTAGGAGAAGAATATGTCAGAAGGGGCAACATGAATGATTCTGTCAAGGCTTTTATTCTCGCTGGCAACAGGCAAAGGCTAGTTGAGGTTGGCGAGCATTATGAGGAAGTGGGTTTGTTTGGAAATGCAATAGACACTTACAGGCTTGCAGATGCTAATGACAGATTATTGGTTATAGGCAAAAAATGCCTTGAAAACGGGCACTTTGCAGACGCCATAAAATCATTCAGGCTTTGCAATGATATTGAAAATCTTACAAAAGTAGGCGATGAATGCTTCCAGAAAGGGAAATGGTATTATGCAATTGAGATATTCAACGCAATAAACAACACTAACAAGCTTGCTGAGATAGGCGACAAATGCCTTAAGGAAAGGCAGATTGGATACGCCTCCAAAGCATACGAGCTTGCGCACGACAAAGAAAAACTAAGCGCTTTGGGAGATGTCTGCCTGAGGGAAGGCCTGCTTGCAACCGCATTAAAGTCCTATCAAGTTGCAGGCAATGACATGATGGTTCAGTTCATAAGGGAAAACTTCGGCAACAAGCTTACCAATTATTGATTTTTATTTTTTAAAAATTTCAAACTTTATAAAAAAATGGACCAACAAATTGATATTTTTACCCAGAAAAGATTTGAATTGATGTTTGAGATGGCTACAAAGAAATTACAACAAGAAATACAGGGCCTTAAGGAACATGTTGCTTCATTGAACAGCGAGATGGGCTCTTTAAAGAGCCAGGTTTCAAGGCTGCAGTTCCAGCCACAGCAATCTCATTCTGTGCAAAGAACTTTGCCAGAATCCCAGCCGCAAATTGAAAGCCCGCAAGTAAAAAAAGACGTCAAGATTGTTGATTGTAGGCCAGAAAATGAAAAGCATGAAGATTTCCAGAGCGGGTCTGCAAAGAACGCCGAGCCTATAAGGCCAAGATATGGTGATTATGAGTCCAAGGATGTCAGCATTGACAAATTCTTTTATTTTGGAAGAAAGTGAATTAAATAATTCCAATCTCTAATCCTTGTGCCCTGTATTTATCTGAATACCTTTTCACTACAGATACGTCAGATGGGTAACCAGCTTTTACGTACATGCCGTTGGCATTTCTTCCAACAATCATGATTTTTCTTCTTTCATTCCATTGCTTCAAGCCTTTTATCTTTCCCTTATTTCTTTCTTCGACATAAAATAACAGACCATCTCTTTGATAATATCTGTTGAATCTCATGACTTGCAAGCTGCCTTCATATATTTGGGACATTTCTAATGCAATCTCCTCGAGCATATTTCTAGCAAGTAAAGCATTTCTTTTTCGCCTTGATAATTTATAGAATAAATTATTAAAATCCATTAGTAACCACCAATAAAATTAATGTAAGATAATCTAATCAACCATAAAAATATTGCTGTCTCTGCCGACATCAAAGAACCCAAGTCTGGCGCCAACATCAAGAAAGGCATGCGAATAGCATACTGCGCCAAACGCATTCACCAAATCATTTTTTTTCTCGAAGAATTGTGCATCTTCATAGTACCTTTTTGCCAAATCTAGCAAATCCTCTGCTTCCTTTCTGTGCTTCTCAACGATTTTAACCTTTTCCAAAGCTTTAGAAGTAAGTTCAAAGTATTTAGAAAGTTTTTGTTCAATTGTTTGCATTTTTCATTTGAAGATAATCTAAAGCATATATAAAATTATCTTTATATCACAATTTTTATAAATAATCCTAGACTCCTCAGCAATATGGAAAATGCAATCTATATGACTGACTCTTACCTAAAAGAATTTCAGGCTAAAGTTGAAAGTGTCAAAGATGACAAATATGTTGTTCTTAATGAAAGCGCATTTTATCCTCAAGGCGGCGGGCAACCGTTTGATACTGGCGTGTTGGTTTGCAATGGAGAAGAGTATCCTGTTGTTTTCGCAGGCAAATTTGACGGCAAGATAAGCCATGAAGTTTCCAAGCCGGGATTGAAAATTGGTGACATTGTAGACTGCAAGATTGACTGGGATAGAAGATACAGGCTTATGAGGATGCACACTGCAGCCCACATAATTGATGCTATTTTGTACAATGAATCAGGTGCACTATGCACAGGCAACCAGCTTGGCTTGGACAAGTCAAGAATTGATTTTTCCTTGGATGTCTTGGACAGGGACAAGATACAGCAATATATAGGCATGGCTAATGAATGGGTCAGGAAAGCTGTTGATTTGAAAATATATTTCTTGCCTAGGGAAGAAGCTTTGAAAATACCGGGAGTTGTGAAGCTTGCTGCTGTCATGCCACCAGAAGTAAAAGAACTAAGGATTGTTGAAATCCCAGGCATAGACTTGCAGGCAGACGGCGGAACGCAGGTTAAAAATACCTCTGAAATTGGAAATATTAGTCTGGTTTCTGTTGAGAACAAGGGGAAAAATAACAGAAGGATGTATTTTACGTTGGATTAGAATTCTCTATTTTTTAGTAGTAGTAATGGAAAGTTTTATAAAAAAGTAAAATATTTTTTATATATGGCTGACTTAGAATTCAGAATAGGGTGTCTGGAAATAGAAAAGTCGAAAATTACTGATGACCAGTACCGTCCACATAGGTTCATAACTGAAGCTAGGGATAATGTAGTTTATTTTTATGGTTGTTTTGCAAGTAGCCATTACCAGGTTGCAGACAGATTTAATGTAAACTGGAAAGAAGGGCACAAAATTGTGGGCGGTGGGAGTTTTGATGTTGAGATAGACAAAAGAACAAAAAAGCTAAAACTAGTATTATCCGGACAATCAATAGATTATAGTGGAATTCATCCCTATGCTGCAAGAAAATTTGCCAGGTTAATTTTACCAAGATTGAATGAACAAGGGATTAAGTTAGCTAATTTTCAAGTTGTACCGCCAAGTGGAATAAATCGTTACTGGGCAAGACGCTATTAAATTTAATTCATTCTCCACTTTATTAAAATAACTCAACCAATAAACTAAAATAATAAAGAAGTTTACTTCAACGGATTCACAGCCCTAATCCAAGGAATCTTAAAATCAGAAACATTTTCTGTGTAAATATTAAATATCCCATTCTCCCTCATTGTTGCTGCTAATACTGAATCCCAGAATGATGTTTTGAATTCATTTGCAATTTCTAATGCTGAAATGACTGTTCCTGCATTATAATTTATTTTTTGAAAACCATGGAAATCAGAAATGAATTCTATAAAAGTTTTTGCTTCTTCAAAGTTTAATTTTGCTTTTCTTGTCGTTACAAATACAAATTCAGCCAAATTTTGAGATGATACAACAAGATTTTCTTTCCCCCTCCAGCACTTGTTTAGAAGTTCTTTAGACTTCTGAACTTTAGTGCTTTCATCTTTTTCAGCAGCATAAACCAATAAATTTGTATCAATCAGAAACAAATTAGAGCCCTCTGTCATAAATTTCATCCCTATTAAATTTCCATCCTTTTAATGAGTATAATCCCTTATTCATCATTTCCATTGCTCTCTGGGCAATTTCCTTTTGTTTTTTTTCCTCAATCCATTTTTTGACAGCATCTTCTATAGCTTTACCTAAAGCACCCTTACCCTCGCCGAGTTCAGTCTTTACAGTTTGCCTTAGTTCATTCGCAACTTCGTCTTTTATACTGATAGTCATTATTGCCATAAGATATATTTAGATAGTTAATATATTTAAATGTTTTGGTAATGTAAATAAAAATAGCAGAAAACTTTAAATAGAACTTATATTTCTATAATTTATAGTGATATAAGTGGAAACTACAACAATTGCTGTAAAGAGCGAAACATTGAAAATGCTGCGCAAGGCAAAAGAGGAATTAAATGCAGATTCTTTTGATACATTAATTAAAAATCTGCTCCTAGAAGTAAAAAAGCCAAAAAAATCTATGTTTGGGGTATTGAAGGACTTGCATAAAGAATTTAAGAGGGAAGAGCTTGACCGTTTTGGTTGATTCTTGGGCATGGATTGAATATTTTAAAGGTTCGCATCCAGCAACTCAAGCAAAAGAAATAATTGAAAGCAATCAAAAAATTTTATTGTCAACTATTAACGTAAGTGAGATTTATCTTTTTCTACTTAGAAATAAACCTTCCGATGCAGAAAAACTAATAAAATTTGTGTTGAACTCCTCCTTTGTAATTCCGATTGACTCTTCAATAGCACTAAAGGCAGCAAAAATAAAATATGGTAAGAAAATTGGCATGGCTGATGCTATAGTAATCGCAACAGCTGAAGAAAATAATGCAACAATACTAACGGGCGATGATGATTTTAAGAATTTGAAAAATGTGATTTATATTGGGAAGTAATTTTTGAGTTAATTATTTACATTCTAGTAGTAACAAAACGAAAGATTTATAAAGGATAAAATCAGTTATTTTTAATCTATTGAATAGGGTGGAAACTATTTTAGCGACAAGAAAAGAATTCCTAAAAGCAGGAACAGCAGTAGCTGTTGGAAGTATTCAGTTAGGCAGGGGACTTGAAGGAATATTCCAGTAAATATGGCGCGCGTTAATTTTAAAATCCACATAATAATTTTCACTTTATTTATTAAAAACAGATAGTTGAGCTGGGAACAATGATAAACAAATCAATCCAAATATTAAAACAGATGCAGTACCAAAGCGGACTTTTCGCAGCCAGCAGGATGACTGTCAAGACCGGCTATAATCTTGCCTGGATAAGGGACAATGTTTACATAGCAATCGGGCTGGAGGCTGCGCAAAAGTATAGTGATGTAAAGAAAACCCTAAGGGCATTATTTGATATTTTTCTTAAGCATGAATATAAAATAGACTGGGCTATAAAGGAAAAGCCAAAATATCACTACCAATATATTCATGCTAGATACGACCCGATAACTATGGGGGAAATCTGGGAAAACTGGGGCAACAAGCAAAATGATGCAATTGGCGCCCTATTATTCAAGGTTGGCGACCTAGAGGAAAAAAATATCAATATTATTAGAAACGAAAACGACTTGAGGATTTTGCAGAAACTTGTTCATTATCTGCAAAGCATAGAATATTGGCATGACAAAGACAATGGGATGTGGGAAGAGAATGAAGAAATTCATGCGTCTTCAATAGGCGCTTGCGTTGCCGGCCTGAAGAAAATAAAAAAAATTGTTGATGTGCCACAAGATTTGATTAAAAAAGGCCAAGACTCCTTGAACCAATTATTGCCTAGGGAATCATCGGCAAAAGATGTGGATATGGCCTTGCTGTCATTGATTTACCCTTACAATATTGTTTCAAATGAGCAGCGAGGCAAAATTTTAAAAAATGTTGAAGATAAATTGCTCAGAGAAAAAGGAGTCATCAGGTACATTGGCGATAAATATCATTTTAGGAATGGTGAGGCAATGTGGACGAAAGGTTTGCCGTGGCTTGCAATAATTTACAAGCAATTAAACCAGCCGGACAAATACGCATATTACATGAGAAAAACATTGAGAGCGATGAACGAAAAAGGAGAATTGCCGGAACTTTATTATGCCAACAGCAACGAGCACAATGAGAATTGTCCCTTGGCTTGGTCACAGGCTTTGTTTGTGGCGAGTTTGAAGGAATGAAAATATTATTCTAGTAAAATGGTTTTAGAACATTATAAAGACGGAAAAGTAAGTATAAGAAGTAAACCGATTTACGATCCTATTCAAATATTAATAAATTCCGCACCGC
>JAHFQL010000038.1:6531-10627 GCA_023259315.1 Candidatus Woesearchaeota archaeon
GAACCAAGATTTGATTTGGTCGTTAATGATTATTTTACCTTTTATGAGGAGCTTGCAGATTTTGGTCAAATAGTTAGGCCTGGCTTTGCAGAGATACATTTCCTAAATTTTTACGGCGCTCGTCCTTCAGAATCGCGACTTCCATCATATATAAGAGAACGCGAAACTACAATTTTAGTTACTCTTGCAAAGAAAAATACAAGACAGTAACAATAGTAAAATTCATCCAAAAACTTCCTCAATCATCTCCATATACATTGCATTGCTCCATGCCTGGCTGAAGCAGCCGCTACTAGTCAATTCTTTTGCAGAGCTTAACTCTGAATGGCAGCCAACGCAGCCTTTCCACAGGATTTCGTCGGTGCTTGCTTCAATTATTTTTTTTATTTTTTCACTAAATTTTTTGCCATTTGTCCTGTTTAGAACTAATGCTGCCAAATTATTTATCCAAAACCAGGAATTTCCCCTATGATAACTTTTGACGTCTTCGCCGCTATCTGTATCAGTAAAAAGCCCATTGTTCTTGTCTATAGTTGATAATCCGCCCCACTCACGCCATAGTGCTGCAAGCAAATTATCAAGGCATTCTTCCCATTCTTTTTTTGAAAGCAGTTCCTGATAAACATAGGCTGCGATAAAAACATTTGGTCTTGCAGTGAAATCATTTAAGCCGTCAGCAAGTATTTTTCCGTTCCAGAACTTGTGCCTCAATTTAATCCTTAAAGTATGCTCCAATATCTTGTACTTGTGATTCTGGCTAAGCTCGAACATCAGTTTGTACATCTTCAGCCTTAATGCCTGTATCTCAATCCTTACTCCATCCCTACAGTCATTTGCGTAATCAGTGTCCATCCAGGTTTCTTTTGGCTCATTGGATTCAAAATTATCTTTTGTGTGGAATTTCAGCAGGCCATTGATTGATTTTTCAAGAGAGCTTTCTATTTCATAGACTACTTTGTGATAGCCTTCTTCTTTTTTATTGATTATTGAATTGCATCTCCTTATGTATTCCCTTACTATGGGGGATTTAGAATTTTTATTCTGCTTGATTGTATTTATGGAGTCTTTGATTGAATTGATGATTTTCTTATTTGCGTTTATCTTTTCAATTACTTCCTTGCATCTTAAAAAAAGCCATCCAATGGCATCAGCGCTACCAAGGTTTTTTGGATTCTGATGCCAGACAAGATTTGGGAATCTGCCGTCGCTGGATATTTTGTCCAAGTAGTAGAAAATAATTTTTTCTGACAAATCATTATTTATTTTTGAAAGCGATTTAATTGCCACAAACGTGTCTCTTGGCCAAAACTGGTAGAACCAAGGCAATCCGGCAATCACGCCATGAGGCTTGTCAATCACGAGATTACTCAGGGAATTCGCGGCATTTACATGCGCAATTTTAATTTCATCGCTCAATTTGCCATTTGTTATTATTTTTTTAATATCGTTATTTTTTAAAATATTTAAGAAATTTTCCTTTTCCTTGTTTTTTATTGAATCAAGGTTATTGAATACGTGCTCGGCCTCTTTTAATGCACTATTTTTGTTTCCTGAGATTGAAAACACAAATTTTGTCCCGATTAATCTTAAGGCATTGTAAGCATGCCTTTTGAAAGGCAAGGAATTTCTTTGTTGGTCGGCAGCGTAATTCCGTTCAACCCATTTCTCATTCTTCACATATTTTTGGCTGTCTCTCTTTATGGCAACAAATAATGTGAATTCTGGATTTCCATCGCTTGAGTCCTCTCTCCTGTCAGTTTTTTTAGTAAATTTGACAATCAAAGCGCCATTCTCTTCATAAATCTCATAGAATCTGCCCCATTCCCTGTTGTCATATGACTTCTTGCAGTCCAAAACCAAGTCAATTTCCTTTTCACTGCTTAATTCATAAATCAAGGAACTAAAGCCTTTTGGCATAGAGAAGAACTCAACCAAATCATCTTTTTTTCTTTCAGCATAATAAAATCCATTTTTTAAGTTCGAGACACCATCATGTCCGATAACTTCTATGTTTTCAACAGATTTGTACATCTCCATATTTTTTTTGTCAAAATAGAATAATCCATGGTATCTGGAATCCTGTTTGTTGAAAAAGCTGCAGTAGCCTCCATTTTTGTTAGTCAACAAAAAGCCGGCGTTATCATTTATATTTTTGCTTACGCTCAATATTCCAAGGTTATGGGTTACTTGCATTTTATTTGATAAATATTTGTAATAATTAACCCTCTGATGAATAATTTATTTGTACACTCTCTCGACAGCCATATTATGGGCTTTAATATAATTTGAAATGAAACTTTTCCAGTCGGCCATGGAAGCAACCCTTCTTGCTTCAAGCATGTTAGCGATCCTGTCTTCTTTTGAAAAATTTGCATAGTTGAACATCACTTCAACTAGTTGATTGACAACATCATCATCATTTTTACTCAATCTTTTCAGGACATAAATGCCTGACGAATCGCTTTGTGCGCACTCGGCGCAGAAAAATCTTCCAAAGCCTGCCAAGTCAGTTGTCACAGAAGCAGTTCCCAATGCCCCTGCCTCTAACGGAGTATATCCCCACGGCTCATAGAAACTTGGAAAAATGCCAAGGTGCGAGCCCTGCATTGCTTCGTAATAATTCAAATTAAGCAGGCTGTCCGCGCCGCTTAAATAAATTGGATAATAAATTATTTTTACAGGGTCCGATTCCTCGTTTTTCAAATTTGCCGAAATTATTGCCTTCAGGATGGTGTCGTTAGCATCGTACAAATCATGTGTCAGGACCGGCGGCTTTCCCTTTTTTACGAACCTGCCAACCCTTATTTTCATTTCTGTCAAAAATTTGTCATCAAACAAGTTTTCCTTGGAAATTTTCTTGTCTGCGACGAAAGAATAGATGATATTTTTTTCAACGTCCTCAAGGGTCTCTTCCAGCGCATCTTTTATATCCTGGAATAAAGTTTTGTTCTCAAGAAGCTCCGGCCTTATGTTCCTGAAATTTGCAGGAACCCAAATAAAAGCGATGATTGTTTTCTTTGTTTTTTCCTGCTTTAATTTTTCGTTTAATCTTGCTAATGCCTTGATGTAAATGTCAATGCCCTTGTCATGAAACTCGTACCTGCCCGCAAGGAAATAAACTAATGTTTCTTTTGTGTCAAACGTATAGTAAGGGAAGAAATAGAAAAGCATGAATTCCCTTATTCTGTCGCGCTGCAATCTGTGTTTTATAATAATCTCCTCAAATGACGGGAACTTGCTTATGTCAAGCCCGTTGGGAACTAAGACGTCTGGTTTTTTCTTCAACAAATATGAGGATTCCATTCCGGTTATCTCACTCACTGTCGTGAATACATCGGCAAATGCAGCAGAATTTTTCTCAACAAGATGCTTGGACTCAACATTGTATTTATATACTTCTTGGTCAGGGTTTATATTGTCCCATAAGTTATACAAATCAACATTTGCGCTTGCCAGCGCCCTTCCCAGCACAGTCGCATGCGTTGTGAACACAGTGGCAACTTTTGCATTTTTTTTCTTTAGATAAAGCAAGCCGACCCCGGATAGCCATTCATGAAAATGTGCTGCAATTTTTTTGTCATTGAAGCATTTTGACATTATTTCAACAAACATTCCGACCGTGTAGGCCCAAACAACAGGTTCGTCGTAATCCTGAGGCGCTCTCAGAGAATCTATCTTATACCAATCCCAGAGCTCACGCTTTATGTCATTGGTTTGGTATTTGTAGTTTACAAAATCTATGAGAATTGTATAAGGGGAGCCTTCGATCAGCCACTTGCCGAAATGGCCTATTATTCCAAATTTCCTTAGTTCCTCAAAAGCAGTTTTACAAGATTCAGTTGGCAATTCCTCCTGGAACTGACCAATGGCCTTTGACGCGAAATAAGGTCCGACCATAAAATAATTGCTACCATAGGATTCAACCATTTTGGCAGCTTTCGACTTTACAACAGTATATATACCGCCAACCTTGTTGCAGATTTCCCATGAAATTTCAAACAAAACATCAGCTTTTTTATCCATTATCTGTTTTATTTGATTGTTGATTTATAAATCTTTGATACCACTTGAAAGATATGATCTATTTCTGATAAAA
>JAHFQL010000039.1 GCA_023259315.1 Candidatus Woesearchaeota archaeon
TGCCATTTGTGACTGCAACAACAACTTCCCTCCCCATAATTGTCCGCATCAAATGGGCATAAGCATTGTCTTCTCCTGTTAGGTTGTGCTTGTAATAAGCCCTTGGGTCCACCAATTTGGTAAGCCATTCTTTATAGTCTTCTATTAATCCTGATTCATTGTCATTAATAAAAACAGAAGCAGTTATGTGCATTGCATTAACCAATGCCAATCCTTCTTTTACACCGCTTTTTTTTACAATTTCTTCCACTTTGTCGGTTATATTAACAAATTCTATTCGTTTTTGCGTGTTAAACCACAAGTGCTCTGTATGAGATTTCATCATCAATGGTTAATTCCCTTAAAAAGTTTTATTATTCCCTATTTTAAATGTTACTTTAAAACTACGCCCTTCAGCCCTCTGAAATCATTGTCTAATGTAACAAGAATGGATTCATTCATCACAGATGTTGCGTAAATTATGGAGTCGATGATTGGCAACCCATTCTCCAATGAAAAATCAACAGCTTTTTCCGCGATTTCTGTATTAACTTCGATTGTAAGGCTTCGCCTTTTGACAAATTCCATGCTTTTCTTGATCTTATCTTCTGCGATTTTGTTCTTTGACAGGCTTTTTCTTATCTCAAAAAGCGATAATACTGAAAGCAAAAGCATTTCATCTGAATCTATAATCTCCTTATGCATGCCATTAAAAAAATAGACAATCCAAACTGAAGAGTCTATTAATTTAGAATCTTTCATTTTTGTCTCTTAATTCTTTGAGAAGGTTTTTAATTGGTCTCTTGCCAAGAAATCCTGCCATAGATACATAGTTTTTGGTTACGACAAGCTTGTTTATGGCTTCGTCATACGATGAAGAACTCGTTTCATCTTTTATTTTCTTTAAAATCTTTAATGTTCTCTCGTTTATTTGTATTGTAGTTGGCATATAATTATATAATTATAAGTTATATATAAATGTTTGGTTTATAAGATTATTAGATTTTTTGCGATTGACGGAGCATTAGATATCAGATAAAATCATTCCTTGTCAAAATGTATCTCAAAGTTCTTTCCCTTTACTTTCTCTGCGCTGACATTGGAATGTTTTTTGTTTGGCTCCAATTCAGAAATCCTTAATTGTGAAGCGCCAACTTTTTCTTTTATTATTAAAGTCCAATTTTTTAGCATATCTCCCAGTTCCTCATCTGTCTTTATGAAAAGAGATATGTTGTCAGATTTCTGTAAGCCCGCTTTTTTTCTCAACGCCTGTATTCTCCTCATTATTTCCCTGGCAAAGCCCTCGGCTTCAAGTTCATCTGTCATTTCCCTGTTCATGTAAATAAACCCATTTTTGAAAGATCCTTCTTCATATGGATATGGCACTTCCTTTGTCACAATCAAATGCTCTTTGACAACATTTACTGTTTCACCGTCTATCTTGAATGAATATTTTCCCTTTTCATTTATGTGCCTAAGCACAGTTTCAGGGCTGTCAATCGCCAATTGTGCAATCACCTTTGGCGCGTTATCGCCAAAATCAGGCCCGATTTGGGAGTAATCGGCCTTTATCTTTGTCTTGATGTTTGGCATAGAATCTACAAGCCCGATCACTTTTACATTGACTTGTTTTTTTATTATATCTTTCATCTTTTCAACAGCATGCATTATCTTTTCGCCTTTAGTTGCAACAATTAATTCTTTCAAAGGCCACCTTATCCCCAATTGCAGTTTTTCTCTCACGGCAAGAGCGCTCTGGACAATATCAGCCACAACTTTCATTGAGTCTTCAAGGTCAACATCAATTGATTCGGGATTGAACTTCGGCCATTCAAACAGGTGCATACTTTCTTGCTTCATCTTGAATTCATGCCTCAAATTTTGATACATTCTTTCAGTTATGAAAGGCGCTATTGGCGCAAATAATTTTAATGATTCCATCAAAACATTGTAAACAGCGTAAAGCACAACCCTTTTCTCTTCATCGCTTCCCATTGAAGACTTGTCCCTTGTTAATTGTATGTAAGTCCTGCTCAATTCCAAAAATAAATCTTCAATTTGCCAAGGCACCTCGTTTAGTCTGTAGTCATCAAGCATTTCCGTGACCTTCCTTATTGCAGAATTGAGTTTAGAGAATATGTACCTTTCTTCTATATCAGTCCCGTATTTCTCCAAGTCCAAATCAATAGGATTTACTTTGAGATTTTTTGCCATCTCTATGATGTATTTGTGCAGATTCCACAGCACAGTAAGGTTCTTGTGCTTAACTTTCATGTCTTCAAAATTGTAATTTATATCGACGCCTGGCGAGGTGCCGCCTATCATATAATATCTCAAAGTGTCTGCGCCATACTCCATTATGACTTCCTGCGGCAGTATGTAATTTCCCAAAGACTTGCTCATTTTTCTGCCTTGGGCGTCATTGATGAAGCCGTGCATGTAGACTGACTTGAAAGAGCAGTTGTTCATTGCAACCATTGAAGCAACAAACAATAAATTAAACCATCCCCTGATTTGGTCTATTCCTTCCAAAATAAAATCAGCAGGGTAAAGTTTTTCAAACAAATCCTTTCTTCTTGGGTAATCCAGGCAGTTCCAGGATGCTGAGCCTGCATCTATCCATACATCCAGTATGTCAGGAATCCTTTCCTTCAAAGAACCGCATTTACATTTTATTTTTACCTCGTCAATCCACGGCTTGTGCAAGTCTTCAGGAATCCTGCCAGCAAGTTTTTTCAGTTCGTCAATCGAGCCAACAACAACAAATTCCTTGCATTGCTTGCATTTCCATATCGGCAATGGAGTGCCCCAGTATCTTTGCCTCGTAATTCCGTTATCCCTCAAGTTGCTTAGCCAATTGTCAAAGTTTTTTGAGCCTGCAAATTCAGGAACCCATTTCACATTTTTATTTAACGCTATCATTTTCTCCCGCAAATTCTCGATCCTGAAGAACCACTGGGTTGTTGTCCTGAAAATGACCGGATTCTTGCAACGCCAACAATGCGCATAATCATGCTCTATTTTTGTTTCTGCGACAAGCAGGTCTTTTTTTCTTAATTCCTCTGTTATTTTTTTGTCGTCCTTTTTCGCAGTAAGGTCTTTCAAGAATTGAATCGAGTCGTCAAAGACTCCTCTTTCATTCAGTGTGTTGAACGGCGGTATATTGTTTCTATGCCCAATCTCGTAATCTTCAGGGCCGCAGCCAGGAGCCATGTGAACCAAACCAGTTCCTGCGTTTATATCAACATATTCTTCACTCAAAACAATAGTATGGACTTTCTGATGCTTTGTTTTTAATTCTTTGAATTGATGAATTTCGTTGTGGAACGGATGAACATATTCCATTCCAAGCAGTTTGTCTCCTTTGAATTCGTCCTGTATCGAGAATTGCTTTTCAGCAACATCATTTATAAAAGAGCCTGCAAGGGATTTTGCAACAATCCAAAATTCATTGCCAACTTTTGCCCTGATATAATCCAGATTGGGATTTGCCATGACTCCCAAGTTGAATGGTATTGTCCATGGAGTTGTTGTCCAAATTATAAGGAATTCATTTGGCTTGTTCTTTACCTGAAATTTTACAAAAATTGAGTCATCTGTTACATTTTCATATTCCAATTCGTGCTTTGCCAACGATGTTGCGCAGCTGAAGCACCAGTGCATTGTTTTTTCCCCTTCATACAGCCTGTTATTTTCATGAGCTTTTTTTATGAGCCACCACTCGCCTTCCATGTAAGTATTGTCCACAGACTTGTACGCGTTGTCAAAATCCATCCATACGCCTATTCTTCTAAAGTCCCCGTTCATTGAGATAAGGTTTGCTATTGCAAATTCCTTGCATTCTGTCACAAAATTTGCCACGCCAAAATTCGGAATTTCATCTTTGTTCTTTAACCCAAGTTTTTTCTCGACCGCCTGCTCTGTTGGCAAGCCGTGCATGTCATATCCTGCCCTGTCCCACACGTCAAAGCCCTGCATTCTCTTATACCTTAAGACAGTATCCTTCAAGGACTTGTTCCACGCTGTTCCCAGATGCACTTTTCCTGAGGTGTATGGGGGTCCATCTAAGAAATAGAATTTTTTCTTGCCTTCATTCTTCTCCTTTGCCTTCTCGTAAATCCTATTCCTTTTCCAGAATTCCAGCACTTCCGGCTCTATCTTCAAAGCATCGTAATTTTGTATCATATAAAAAGTAAATTAAGTGATTATTTAAATATTTAAGGTTTTAGAAAATTGCAATTCAATTATCTCATGAATTCATTGCATCGGCCAATGTTTTCGATGCTCGAATTGCCAAATAATCCGCAACTATTTCAATTCCTAGTCTCTGGCTGGTGTCATTTCCTTGACGGCATCTTTCAAGGAGTCCAGCAAGACTACTTACTTCTCTGGCTCTTCCTGTGTCGAGGGTTGCAACATCAGCATCTGTTTCCACAAGTTGGGCTTGAACTGGTTTGCGCTGTTCCATTGTGACAAATGATACATGATGCCCTTTGACCAAGTAGAGCGGACCAAATTAATCTTGAACGAGATATACTTCCCCCATACTTGAAGGATTCAGTCTAAGTTCATTTATCTCAAGAATCAGATTGTTTAAAATATTTATTAGCCCTAAAAAAATCCTTCAAGCTTTGTTTGTTCTTTTGTCTCAAGCAAATCCTCTTTAGTGTAGCCTAAAACATTAAATATTCTTTCAACTGCCGGGATTACCTGATTATCAATATAATAAGTTGCATCATAATCTATATCTTTTACCTCGTCAGGCAATTTGACCCTATTCCTTATTATATCATTTCCCTGGGTCACAACATACTTTATCATAGTGCCTGGAGATATGTGCCTGCCCCTGTTTATTAATCGCTGTGCTGCAGCAACATGAGGTCCCTTATTTGCATAATCCAGAATTTCTTTTTGTAGTTGGGTGTGCATTATAACCCCATTCAGGGGAATTTTTTTATTTTTTAAATCACTAACGACTTGCTTTATATAATCAAGCGCTTTTTTTGTGTCATTATCCCTCAAAACTATATCCAAAACTTTTTCCTGTGCGTCTTTTGCAATCATGGACCAGTTGCGCCTTACGGTCTCGAAGCCCTTTATTTTTAATATTCCGGTTTCAGACATCAGAGCGTATTTTTTCTTTGCCCCAAAAGGGCCTATCTTTGCGGACACAAAAATACCAGCAGGATAAAATCCCTCGTATTCCAGTTCCATCAAGCCCGGTAGCTCAACATTTATTGTTTCTGCAAAACTTTGCGCATTATTTTTTGTTTTGCCGTCAAGAGTTAAAAATACAGAATCGGTGTCGCTATACAACACAACAAACCCTTCTTTCTGCGCCTTTTCAATAACTTGTTTTATGTAGAATCTGCCCCATGCAGTCACGCTTCTGGCCGATTCCAGTGAATACCACCTCGCGCCAAAAAACCCAAGATAGCCATAAAATGAATTTGCAAGCAATTTCAAGCTATTTTGGCGAGCGTCCAAAAATGTGAATTTCTCATCTTCTTTTTTTATTATCTCCTTTATCCTCATCCTTCTTGTTATCAAGTCTTCTATTAAAATCGGAATAAATCCTTTTCTTTTGGCGCAAAACCAATGCTCATCGTCTTTGTCTCCCATGGATTTGGCTGTGTCTCTGCAGCATTCGCAATCGATAGTATCGGGGCCTATGTTGTGCGAGCCAATTATTGTGGGATACAGGCTCCTAAAATCAAAGACAACAATATCTTTGTACAGGCCAGGCCTTGGCTCGTAGACAAAAGCTCCTTGGTAAGTGTGCATTCTTCTCTGCTGCACTTCATTATAATTTGGCTTGTTTGGCGCGATTTCATTGAATTGTGAGGCTTGCTTCAGTATGTACCATTCGACAAGCTGCGAGAAGCCCATCCTGTTGGCATCGTAAATTGGTATCCCTACAATCTTGACCATTTCTATTATAGTTGGAATCATTTTAACAGCAAGGCTATAGGTCAGGTAAGAATCATGTAGGCAATATTCGCAAAATTTTTCAAGGTCCTCATTCCTATTGTCCCATATATCCGGTAGCTCTTCCAACGGCACAGCATGTTTTTGTTCCTCAAGCAGTTCAGTGGCAACGGCATTCAAGTCATAGGAATATGTTTCCATGGTTGTGCCCATGACTTTTTTGATAAATTTAAATATGTCAAGATGAGTGATTCCATTCAATGCAACTGAAATCTCCCTTCCGCTCTTTACTTTCAGCTCTGAATAATCAAATCCAATGTCCAGTTTGATTCTGTACTTGTCAGCCCTCGTTTTTATGTACGGCAAGTCAAATCCATCTGAAAAGTAGCCTGTAAGTATGTCTGGCTTGAACTCATCAATTGTTGCCTTGAATTTCTCAATAAGTTCCGCTTCGCTATCGACAAATTCCACAAAATCGAGCTCTGTCCTGAATTTTTTCCAAACAAAAACTTTTCTGAAATTTTCGCCGTAAAAAGAAAGCATTATCACGGGATTTTTCTCGGCATCTATGGCCATGTCAAAATGGCTGTAAGTTTCTATGTCAAATGCCAGGACTTTTGGGTTATGGAGCGTGTTGCTGCCAGCAGGCTCTATGCTGTCTGCTTTGAATACAACAACCCTGGCCTTTTGATTCACAAAATCGCCTGCTGCCTGGTGCAAAACCAAGGGAGTTATGTTTTTGTCAATCAAATACCTCCTTACAAAAGGTATGTCAAACTCATGTGTTGAGTCTACAGAATCCCATTCCTTCACAGCATCCCTTATTACTGGTACGCTGCTCGGCAAATTTGCGTAAACCTTTATAGCAAGGACTTCCTTTCCAAGAAATTTTTTAGATACGGTTTCTGTTTTGGTGACAAAAGATACTTCGTTATCGTTTTCAATTTTTATCCCGCTTATTTTATCGCCTATGCCAGCATCCTTTGCAATCACGTAAAAATAAGGCTCAAAATTGCTGTCCAGAACGCAAATCTGCCTTCCATCAGCTGCTCTGCCGTACAGATTTATGACTGCTTTTCCGTCAACCACCTTGTAAGTTACATCCAAAGGAAAAAACTGGATCTTTTCAGGCATAACAGACGAGAAGGCTTATTTTATATATAAAAGTGTTGGTAAGATTAGATTTTGTGAAAAATTTTAGAATATCAGCAAACTCAATTTAAAAATGAATTTTATTTTGATAATTTCTTTTGTTTTGAATTAAAATCAAGAAAATAAACTATTTCTTCGTCTAATTTTTCTAAATTCAATAAAACTTTTTCTCTTCTGGGAGAACCGTCTGCATTTCTAAAATCTCTTTGGAATGAACCACATTTAACAAGAACAGCATCGTCAATTTTAATGAAAGAAATTTGTTTTAAATCAAATTCTATTTTTCTTAATCTTGACCAAGCTCCTCTTTTAATTCTTTCAAGTTCGTATTTAGATTTACCACCTTTAAGTTCCTCATGCCATTTCTGAAAACATTCTATAATAATTTATAAGAAATTTTATAGGGAAGATTACATCTAAGCACAGAAAATAAATTAATAACAGATTTGATTGTGCCTTCAATTATTGCTTCAGAAAATTTTTTATATTCTAAAACATCATGTAATATAAATCCGTGGTCAGTTATGGCTTTGTGTGATTCATGGTCTATAAATTCAAAGATTAAATCCTTATTCTCCACAGATAATATTTTATCCGATTTAACTATAATAAGCCATAGCGGTTCCATTTTCAATGAATTAAAGACCATTTATTATTTTTGAGGACAATCAAATCTTTATTTTTGAGTGATTGCTGGGCGCTTCTTACCAAATGCCTCCATTTCTTACCAAAATGCTGTCCCTTAATAACCCTATCAATAGAATCATCACAAATGTCTGGATGTATTGATTGTATTAATGGATTTATTTCTTTCGTGTTTAATGGACATTTCTTTTTTAAAAGATAAAGAATAGTATCAGAAAATATTCCGTTAATTGTTTTACTTTCTTTTATTCTATTTTTTAACTCCTGGTATACTATCATTGAAAATATAGACAATAAAGTTTGTGAAACTGAAAGTGGACAAACCTTAGTTCTAAGACCAGCCCCTGGGGCAGACAACGCTATTTACATGCTATCAGTTTTCATAAATCATTATCGGCAAAGAAAGAAAGCAATTGTTATAACAGGGAGTTAAGTTATAATTAAATAAGGTTTATAAAAATTTAAAAACTTTTCGTTAACTTTAAATATTTCTCTATCATGCCATTCTGTATGAAATCAAGCCTTGAATGCCCCTTATGCGGAAATGAGGTTGATTCTAAAGAGAATTATTGCCCTGAGTGCGGCGAGACTCTAAAAAAAGGATAGCAATAAAAATAACTTATTTACTTCTCAATTTGTTGGAAACAAAATGGCAGAAGATATTGTAAAAAAGAGCTTGAAATATTCCATCTATGACGGAGTTGCCTTTGCTGTAGTGGATGGCATGACAGCATCTTTCCTGACGCCTTTTGCCATCGCCTTAAAATCTTCTGTGAACCTGATTGCAGCCTTGACATATGTTCCGCAACTTGTTGGTGCTTTCATACAATTATTTGCAGCCAAGATTGTTGAAATAATAAAAGACAGGAGAAAAATAATTATAGCAAGCTCTTTTATCAATGCAATCCTGTGGATTCCTTTATTGCTAATACCTTATGCAACTCCAAACCAAAAATACCTGATTGTAGTGTATATTGCAATACAAACATTGGCTTCCCAGCTTGCAAACCCTGTGTGGAATTCATTGATGGGCGACATTGTGCCAAAGTACGAGAGGGGCAGGTTTTTTGGGCTGCGCAATAAAATCATAGAAGCGATTTCCTTTTTTGCTGCTTTATCGGCTGGTTTCATATTATATTATTCTTCTCCTACAAGCCCTTTTCTGGGCTTTACAATATTGTTTTCAATAGCTTTTGTCGCAAGGCTTTTTTCAGCAGCCTTCAGGTCTATGATGCACAATCCCGCTCCTGATTTGGCTAATGTAGAGAAATTCTCGCTTGTTGACTTTGTAAGGCGGATGGACAAGACAAATTACGGGCATTTTGTAATATACATTGTATTGTTTAAGTTTGCCGTGTACATTGCTTCGCCATTTTTCGCAGTTTACATGCTTAAAGACCTTGGATTTTCATACCTTCAATTTACGTTTATGATTGCAGCAGAGCTTATCGGTAGCTTCAGCTCACTGGGGATTTGGGGTAGGTTGATAGACAAGCGCGGCACAAAATTTGTTTTGTATGTTGCAGGAATGATAACGCCAGCAATACCGATATTATGGCTTTTCTCGAGAAATTATTATTATCTTTTTGTGATTCAAATCATTTCAGGATTATCGTGGGCGGGATTTGACCTAAGCTCCTCTAATTTTATCTTTGACGCAGTCAAGCCAGAGAACAGGGTCAGGAGCATCTCCTATTACAAGTTTTTTGAAGGCATCGCAGTATTTGCAGGCGCGCTATTCGGAGGACTTCTTGTTAACAGGCTGCCATCATGGATATTCATTTCGAGCATCCCGCTTGTGTTTCTCATTTCCGGAATTTTAAGGTTGCTGATTTCCCTGACGCAGCTTCCAAAGCTTAAGGAAGCCAGGCTCATAGAACTTGGTATAGGCCACACATTCTTCAAACGGTTCCTGACCATAAGGCCTAGCGAAGGGTTTGTATACGAGGTTATAGGAAAGTATGTCAGGCATGAAGAAGGAAAAAAGCAAAAAAAAGAATTGCTGAAATCTGCAAAACAAAAAACAATAATAAAAAAAGAAAATGAAACATACAATAAAAAACTTTTAAAATACATAGACAAAAATATTTTTCCAAAGAAAGAACAGCATGATTTAACAAACATTCATGAAATTGAGCACATAACTGAGGATATTGAGAAAGGCAAGATGAGGAAATAAAAACCAAAAAATATTTATTCTCCTTTTGTAATAGTAACATAAAATGCCATTATCAGCTCTATACACATGCACAAGGTGCAAAAGGGAATTCAATTTTGACAATATAAAATATGACCACAACAATAAGATTATTTGCATTGAATGCCTCGGCAAGCAGCAGAAGCTAGAGAAGAAGGAGAAATTAAGCCTCGAGAAAGCTGGCGAAGGCCAAGCAGTTAATTTCATATGCGTAAGCTGCAGGTTCAAATTCTCAGTCAAGAAAGGCTCGCAAAAGGAATTGAAATGCCCATATTGCGGGAAAACAAAACTAATGCTGGTCAAGAAATACAAAGACGAGGATGATTTAATAAAAGACTCTTCTGACCCTAGATTTGATTATTGAAGAAATCTAACTGTCTTAGATTTTGATTGATAATCTAACATTAAAAATATCATTCCATGTTAGAACTTTGTCAATTAATCCTTCTTTCATTCCTGGTGTTACTCCAGTTCTAGCTTCAATAAAATTATGGTTTGTTTGAGTTATGTGGAGCAGATTTATAATCTGCTTTCTTTTCTTGGCAAAGTTTCTTGTTTCTCTCACAAAACAACCAACTC
>JAHFQL010000120.1 GCA_023259315.1 Candidatus Woesearchaeota archaeon
TTAAAAATATATTGAATCACTTTCTCGCCATGCTCCACAAAATGTTGAAATGCTTCCTGTAGCTTTCGGCAATTGCCTTGTTCCTTATTAAAATGCACAAAGGGTCATCCTCAAGAAGTATGATTGCAACATTGTCGCCGTAAACTCTCAGCGCAGTGGGGCTGTAAAACGCCTTTGGAAGAAACCTTGCCTTCACGAGCGGGTTTTTTGTGTATTCCATTCCCTTGGAATCCTCAAAATAAATCATTTTTGCATGGATGCTTTTTTCCTTTCTTGCGTTTATGTAATGGATAAAATAGTATTTCAGGATTTTTTCAATTTTCTTTTCAGGGCCCCATCCAATGTAATTAGCGCCTGTTGAGATTATGTCGTCAAAAATAGTCTTCAGCCCCTGCTTGCCCTTGAAGTACTGTACTTCATGCTTGGTGTAAAATGTAGTATCCTTCAGGTTTTTAAGCTCAGGCAGAACTTTCAGCAGCCTTTCTTCCCTCTCCTTGAGAAGGGACATAAGCTTTGAAGGATCTACTGCTTCAAAAAAAGTTTTCTTGCTGCTGGATGTCACCGAAACAAGCCCTTTTTTATGGAGCCTGTTGAGGCACGCATAAACCGAGGTCCGGTGCATGTTTATGTTTCTGGAAACATCTTTTGCAAGCGCCGAGCCGGATTTCAAAAGCTGGATGTAAACAAAAGACTCGTTTCTGGTCAGGCCTATATGTTCCAGAATCCTCATGTCGGAAACTTGCTGCATAGGGTTTTAGATTACGCTGTTGTTTTTAAATTTTGTTGTCATGTTAATGACAACATATGTTTATATTAGTTTTTACAATTTATAAATTTACAATGGCAGCAATATCTGATCTTACGAGTAAGTTGGCTAATTTAATGGTTAGGGGTGCTCCTTTGTCCAAAGAACAACCTCCAATAGATCAAAGGGCCAACATGCCGCCTGCAGTGATCTATGACCTTAAGATGATGATATGCAGACTAGACGGGGCAGGAAGCCAAGAAGAATTATTATCAATGAAGCGCGGTTTTATTGAATCTTTAGGTTTGTATAGTCCAAATAAATATCAAGAGGTTGCGGCAATTTGGCTTCAGTTCAGAAAGGAGTATTTGGAAATGGAAAATAGCATAGGTAGTTTTAGACCGGAGGATTTTTTAGAAAGAGTAGCTCCGGAGTGGAGCCATCACAGGCCGGATATTTAGATTTGTCATGCGCGTGACAACAATGGTTTATTTACTTGTTCATAATTTATTTTAAAAATGGCAGTTACCTACAGTCATCATTTGATTGGTTATTATCCAGGACCTCCGGTTGGCAGGCCTGAAAATCCTCCCGACATTCAAAAATTAATAAGTCTAGCGGTTTATCATTTGACGGAACACCTGAGAACCACACAAAACGGCCATGGCCAGACAGATATACAAGATCCAGAAAATGAAATTCCTTTACATCTGGTAAGATATAAGGAACTTCAAGAATTGCTCGCTGGTGCAAGAAGGTTAGCATCATCATCTAAAACTGCAATTTTGCTAGACAGCCCAGCTATGCTTCGACAATAGTTTTGAATTTTAAAATGGAATAGCCCCGGGCAGATTTTCAAAAAAATTTTTCTGTTTTTATTCGAACTGCCGTCAGAGCCTTTCTTTTGTTAAATTATTAACAACCAGAGGGCCCTATCCTTTTACGGCTTTAGCTGAGACCGCTAGACTACGGGGCTATAAGAATAGAAAAAAGTATCGTATTTTTATATTTTATTGCTTCTGCTCTTGGATTTCAACTTTGGCTTCCTGCGGCTTCTCTCTTTTCTCAATGCCAAAATATCTAATCTCAGAAACTTTAAGCGGATAAATTTTGTGAAGGTTTTCCCTCATTGTAGTTTGCATTTTGTGGGAGATTAATTCATTAACAACATCATCATAATTCATCTTCTTGATGATCTTTATGAGGTATTGCACAATCATGTTTCTCATCTTTGCAGCAATGGATCCTTTGACATCCGCTTTTGCAATAACCAACGGCTTAACCCTTACGGAAACGTTGTCAGCGGTTTCGCAGTTAAAGGACAAATCCATTTTTTCACTGTTCCTCCTTACAAATCTTTTCACAGAAGAAGGTACAATTTCGTATCCCACTATGCTTGTAATTCCATTGTTGTTTTGAATTTCAACAATCTTGAAATGTATGTTAATGTTCTGCTTCTTGGGATCGTTTGTGAGATTCATCAGGTTATGGCTCAAAATCTTGCCGAGCATTGCCCGCGGCTCATAAACCAAAGTCTCGCCTATAACAACATTATCAAACTGCTTAGGTGCAATGATTTGATACCACTGCTTTTTCTTTAATTTTGCTACCTGTTCTGCCATTTTAAATTCAATTTTAGGAAAATACAGCGATTTATAAAGGTTTATATTTTTTATTTGGAATTTATACGAACTGTCTTAGATTTTGATTGATAATCTAACATTAAAAATATCATTCCATGTTAGAACTTTGTCAATTAATCCTTCTTTCATTCCGGGTGTTACTCCAGTTCTAGCTTCAATAAAATTATGGTTTGTTTGAGTTATGTGGAGCAGATTTATAATCTGCTTTCTTTTCTTGGCAAAGTTTCTTGTTTCTCTCACAAAACAACCAACTC
>JAHFQL010000040.1 GCA_023259315.1 Candidatus Woesearchaeota archaeon
TATCTTTCACAAACTTTATAAACCTAACAACAACTTCGATAATTAAGGGGTGGTTTAATGCAGCAAGCTCAAGACCATTTAGAGAAATATGTAATTCTCAATAAAATTGACTCTCCCAAAGACTTGAAGAATCTGAGCAAAGAAAATCTAAAGCAGCTTGCACAGGAAATAAGGGAAAAAATTCTTGAAGTTGTTTCAAAAAATGGCGGTCATTTAGGCGGTCCTTTAGGTGCAGTCGAGCTTTCTATTGCTGTGCATTATATTTTTAATGCTCCTCATGACAAGATTGTGATAGATACAGGTCATCAGAGTTATCCCCACAAGCTATTAACAGGAAGAAGAGATAATTTTCACACCTTAAGGCAATATAAAGGCGTTTGCGGTTTCTGCAATATAACAGAATCAGAATATGATGTATTTGGCGCAGGTCACGCTTCAACAGCAATATCAGCAGCATTGGGCATGGCAAAAGCAAGAGACTACAAAAAGGAAAATCACAAAGTCATTGCAATTGTTGGCGATGGCGCTTTGACAGCTGGCTTGGCTTTTGAAGGTTTGAATAATTTAGGTGCTGAAAAGACAAATATGTTGATTATTCTAAATGACAACCGCATGTCAATATCTCCAAACGTTGGAGCGATTTCAAATTATCTGAACAAGATTGTTTTGAAGCAAGGCTATTTCAAATTAAGAAAAACAACAAAGGAAATACTGAATAAAATCCCGGGCATAGGCGAAGAAGAAATTGACAGAGTTTTCAAAGCACAGGAAAGGCTAAGGACAATCTCCAGCGAAGGCATTTTCTTTAAAAGCTTGGGATTCCAGTATTTTGGCCCCATAGACGGCCATAATATTGACGAAATGATCACAGCATTTCAGAACATAAAAGATTTGAAAGGGCCTGTCTTGCTGCATATAAAAACTGAGAAAGGAAAGGGATACGCATTTGCAGAAAAAGACATTGACAAGCTTCATGGAATGCCGCCTTTTGACCCAATAAACGGTCAAAAATATGTAACAACAACCAAGGTGACATACACAGATGCGTTCTCAAATGCTCTGATAAGAATATCAGAAGAAAATGAAAGAATTGTTGCCATAACAGCTGCGATGAAGGCAGGCACTGGCTTAAATCATTTTGAGAAGCATTTTCCCGAAAGAACAATTGATGTTGGGATTGCAGAGCAGCACGCGGTTACATTTGCTGCAGGCCTTGCAATTGCAGGCATGAAACCGGTCTGCGCAATTTATTCAACCTTCTTGCAGCGAGCCTATGATCAGATAATCCATGATGTTTGCCTGCAGAATCTGCCTGTAATATTTGCATTAGACAGGGCAGGTTTAGTCGGGGATGATGGCCCAACCCACAATGGGCCCTTTGATATTGTTTACTTAAGGGCAATTCCTAACATAACCATAATGGTTCCAAAAGATGAAAATGAACTGCAACACATGCTTTACACCGCAACTTTTATTGAAGGACCTTCAAGCCTGAGATTTCCAAGAGGCGCTGGTATTGGAACAGGGCTTGACTCAGAATTTAAAAAATTGGAATTAGGCAAAGGAGAAATTCTGAGAGAGGGAGATGATTTATTGATTTTGGGTGTAGGCCCTATATTGTATGATGCAATAAGCGCTATCGATGAACTTAAAGTAAACGCTACTGTGATTAATGCAAGATTTGTAAAGCCGCTTGATAGTGATTTGATAATTAAATATGCGCAAAAGATTGGGAAGGTGATGACTCTTGAGGAAGGCAGCATCAATGGCGGCTTTGGCTCTTCAATCTTGGAATTGCTTGAAGACAAAGGCATAAAAGCAGATGTAAAAAGGGTTGGAATTCCAGACGAGTTTATAGAGCATGGCAAGCCGGACATTCA
The DNA here is from genome assembly GCA_023259315.1 of Candidatus Woesearchaeota archaeon. The sequence goes on from JAHFQL010000040.1 coordinate 1,881, forward strand.
AAAGAAATTGGCTGGCATAGACAAGGAAAGCATAAAGATGGCAATTAACAATTTGATGAACATATGAATAAAAAAATTATCTATAGTTGGATTGTTGTAATCGTCGCAGTATTTTGGTTGATAAGGAATTTAAGGTCAATGTGCGTGGATTACAATGATAAACCTGGTAAGTGTGGATGGTGGATAGGGAATAATTTTCTTTTCAGTGGAGAAGTATACCATTACATCCTGATTTTATCTCCAATAATAATAGGAATAATACTCACTTACATCTTAATCAAAAATAAATAATATTTAAAAAAATGGAAGAAAATGCCAGTAAAATAAAAAAAGAAAAATGCCCACATCTCAAGGAAATCAAAATTACAATCTCCAAAAAAACTAAATGTGAAGTATGCAATGAAATAAATCATTTGCGCGTTTGCGCCTCATGCGGTTTTGTTGGCTGCTGCGAATCAAGCAATGCGCATGACACGGAACATTTTAAAAAAACAAATCATCCGATTATAAGAACAATACATACAAATTACAATTTCACCTGGTGCTATAAATGCAATTCATATCTTGTATAAAATGATTCAAAACAATATTATTAGAAGAAAATCAAGGAAAGTAAAAGTTGGCAAATTATTCATAGGTGGTGATGCCCCGATCCCAATCCAGTCAATGACAACAACAGATACAACCGATGTCAAGGCAACTGTTGAACAAATTCATGGACTAGAAGAAGTTGGATGTGATATAATCAGAGTTTCTGCTCCCACAATGGATGCTGCACAAGCTCTGAAGGAGATAAAAGAAAATATAAACATTCCATTGGTCGTTGACATTCATTTTGACTACAGGATTGCTTTGGAAGCTGTCAAGTATGTCGACAAGCTTAGGATTAATCCCGGCAATATTGGCAACCCGGATAAAGTGCAGCAAGTTGTCAAGGCATGCAAAGATTATTCTGTGCCTATGAGAATTGGCGTAAACCTTGGATCTCTTGAAAGAGACTTGTATGATAAGTATGGTTATGCGCCAGAGGCAATGGCAGAGAGCGCAATGAGGCATGTTAAGATTCTTGAGGACTTGGATTTTTATAATATGATTGTCTCATTAAAAGCTTCCGATGTTCCTAGGATGGTGAAGGCTTACAGGTTGTTTGCAGCCCAGACTGATTATCCACTTCATTTGGGTGTTACAGAAGCAGGCTCAAAATTGCCAGGCGCTGTCAAGTCGGCAATGGGCATGGGCATGCTGCTCTCAGAAGGCATAGGCGACACAATCCGGGTTTCTTTGTCAGAGGATCCAAGAGAAGAGGTCAAAGTAGCAAAACAGATTTTGCGCTCTTTGGGCTTGAGAAATGACGGCGTTCAAGTTACTTCCTGCCCGACATGCGCAAGAACCCACATTGATGTGATAAAAATAGTTGAAGAACTTGAAAGCGAAACTGAAAAGATAAAAAAGCCAATTCATGTTGCTGTAATGGGCTGCGCAGTCAATGGCCCCGGCGAATCAAGAAAAGCAGACCTTGGAATTGTTGGAGCGCCAGGAAATCATTTGCTTTACAAGAACGGACAGATTGTGAAAAGAATTAACGATTCAGAAATAAAAGAAGTTCTTTTGAAAGAGATAAATGAGATTGCAAATGGGAATTAGGATGAGATGAATAGAAATAAATTTTATTATAATTTCTTTAAAATTTCTCTACCCCTATTTGTTATAGACACGTGAAAATATGGTTTTCCATTTGTTTCATGTTTGTTTAACTTTTCAATTGTAATTGCTCCAAAAATTTCTAGTTCTTTGCAATTCAATAAAATAGAACGATAACTAGTATTAACATTTCTTTCCAATTCAGCAAAAGTACGAGAACTCCAAATACCATCTAGCCAATTTAGAGAGCCACCAGCGCACAAAGACGGTTTCAGACCAGATTATTTAATTGGGTTAACGGATAATCATCAATTAAGTTTTGATTATGTTCCTAGTGCTAGAGAACAGGATGGTTACGAAATTAAAGAGTTAGTGGTTGTTAATGGAAAAACCAATATTGTTTTGGCAAAAGGAAGAGAAGAAATAAAATTTGAATTACATCTTTCTAGTGCAATCGCAAGAAATAATGCTTCTTTGATTTGTACAAAATTACAAGAAATACCATTCAAAGCTTATAGAGATTTAGTTGGAGAGAGATATGTAAAAGTTCTTCAAAAAACAAGATATGTTCATCCATGAGTTAGCAAAATTCAATTTTTATGATTAATCTTTATCAAATTTTTAAGTTCGTCTAATAATTTTCAAAATTCTAGTCTCAGTATCCCTTATCACTCTTTGCCCTTTCGCATAATTCTCCGTATTGCACTCAAAAATTATGTTTCTATTTTCAGCTTCGCATATAATAAAATTTTATAAAAACGTTTTGCAGAATTATCTGAAATTTCACTGTTCTTCCTTCTCTTCATTTATTATCTTCTTGACAAAAAATATGAAAGTTCTTGTCTTATCATAATTCTGTTTTAATGTGTCTATATTGACTTCAACCACCTCTCCTTTGTCAATAGTCGCAATCATTGTAACATGCCTTCTGAATTCCTCCCTTTTTGTGTATTCAGCCTTGCTCAACTTCCTCAGCATCAAGTAAAAATTTATGTATTCTATTAAATCAATATTTTCAGGAAAAGTTTTCCTTAGCAAATCACATCTCAATCCGGCATTTGTTGGTATCGCCGTTATCAATTTTTTTTCTTTTGCATATTTAAGCAATGACTCCAAACCATATCCTATGCAGTTTATCAGCCGATCAATTACGTGCTTTATAACATCAACTGTTCTTGTATATTTCAAGCTCACCCAGAACAAGTGGTCAACTCTCTTTAATTCCTGAACCGCCAGATCAAAAGATTCCTTCATATTAGAATTATTTGTTTTGTAATTTTAATATTGCCTGTGCAAGATTTCCGTTGCTTTCCTCAAGCGCTTGCAGTGCTTCTTCCCTTGTGCAATTTGTCTGTTCCATTACCGTTGACATGTCCTCCTTGTTGATTTCTGTTTTGCTTTCTTTTTCTACCTCAGTAGCGTCGCCGACAATCTGGAATGTTTCCTGTCCCATCATGTTAACTCTGCTGACTTGGGGATTTTTGATGACCAAATCTTTGTCATGCATCTTGATTATGACCAACTCGGCATCCATCTCTTCCTGCTTTATGCCAAGCCTTTTCATGGCTTTTTGCATCTCTCGAGGGTTCATTCCTGGAAACATGAACTCACCTTATTCCAAGAAGACTGTTGCCCCATGTGTAAAGAAATATCATGATTACTATAACCACAACACACAGCACGATAATGTGGCCTGGCTTGAACTTGATTTTGCTTTCATACTCGTCAAAATACCTCACTAAGCCGCCCATGCCGGATGGCATTGAAATTTTGTCTTGCGCCATTTTGTTTTTAACCTTTTATTTTAAATATGCCGATTAGCATCTATTTTTCTATTTTGATTTCAGATTCAAAATTTTTGTGAAAGATGGTCCCTTTTTGTTTTGATGATATTTGCTTGCCTTGTAATGAGGCTGCACTGGCTTTCCACCACATTGGAATAGTTTCCACAAAACCCCAAGCAACAATGACAAAAAATATCACAGATGGATATATTATCCATGATGAATTTTTATAAGATACCCCCAGGTAAAAATATATAACTCCTGAAACAATCAACAAACTCAGGTAAACGATCCAATTTTTCCTATCCAATGTATATGTTCGCTGATTTTCTTCTTTGTATTTGATAATAAAACCCATTGTACTCATCCAGATACTAAAATATTAAATTGGCGGGGTCAGAGTAAGCCACCTTTTGTCAGGCCCTTGTGCAACAATGAGATTTGCATTTTCTCGTTGCGATGGCCTGCCTTAGCATTAAACTAAGCGTGCTGGAATGCATTTTTGCATTCACTGACTTGCACCAGCCAGGGCTCACCGTTTCACCCATTCTGTAAAAACGTCGATTGGTCACTCAGTTCCCTCGCAGGAACCTTCGCGAATTTCATCCTTCATCACAGTGGTCTCGTTTCTGAGTGGTTGCCCTCTATTGCTAGAGCTCACTTCCGTGAGTAGCTGCCAAATTGCTAACCGATTTCCCGATTAAGTGGGTGGACTTTCCTCAGCGATAAAGCATTGCCGAAGCTAAGTACTAACCCCTGCCATAAAATAGTATAGAAAGTGCCTATTTAAAATTATCTCTTTTTCTTTCTTATTTCTTCCCTAAGGCCCTTGATTTCATCTAGTTGCTCAAGCAATATGCCCTCTTTTATGTCTTCTCCAATAGCAAGCAATATTATGAATATTACCATCAAAAGCCATAGGAATACTGTCTGCAGGAATCCCCAGCTTACCTTGTAGTCTTCTGCTGCAAAAATCTTGTTTATGAAGAAATATCCCATAATAAGAACTAAAAATCCCACCACTAACAGTAATTTCTCGAATATGCTCGTATGCCTCTTTTTTTCCATAATTTACCAATCAACAGCCATTTGAATAGTAGATTTATATATTTTTCTTTTTAAGTATCAGGATTGCAAGCTTTTGCTCGCCGCTCCATAAATCCTTCTCTTTAAACACATCAAAATTATGGCTTGAGGCATGCTTTTTAACCAAATCCGGCATTCTTGCAATCAGGCCAATCGTGCCATTTTTTTTCAAAATGTACTCGCTTTGATAGAAGAACTCATTGTATATCTTGTCAAGATTGGCATTCTTTGATATTGGAAGATTTGTTATTATTTTGTCAACACTCTCTTTCTTGAACTTGATGTCGAGCCATTCCAATTCTACCCTGCTGAAATTTATTTCTTTGTCAACACCAGCAATCTTGGCATTTTTCTTCGAGTAGTCAACATACTTGAATAAATGGTCAAAGGCATATATCTCCGCTTTGATTTTTTTGGCAATCTTTTTGTCAGTATTCCTAAAGAATTTCTCGAAATCCACACCAATATCAAGTTTAAGGAAGGCAAACCTGTCTTTTTTGAAATAATTGCATGGAAAGCCAGTTGCAAAGAACGCAGTTTCAATTGCAACAATGCCGTCTCTTGAAAAAGGATCCAAAATAATGTCATTTTTCTCAAAGCCGCTTTCCCTAATCAGCGCGTAAGCGATTGTGCCCCTCAAGGAGCTTGGATGAAGAAAAATTTTATAAGGCCTTTTGTTAAGCTCAAAGCCCGCAAAATCAATGCCGATATAGCAATTGTCATTGATTATGTAAACTAAAAAAATGATATCATAGTCTTTAATATCCAAAGTAATTTTATTTTTGTATTTGCTTGAAATCAACATTGCGAACTCCTTCTCAACATCAACACTTTTAAAATTGTGGTTTCCATGCCTTACGCACTCAACCTTGAATTTTTTATTTTTGATTATCCATTTAATTAATTCCAATTTGCCAATGGCATTTTCAAGATCATTAAAAAAATCCTTAAATTCAAAATTATCAATCAAATACATAACCCTGTCTGCAGACTGGGATTTGTAGCATAGCATGCACAAATCTTCAAAACTTTTGCATTCAAAAACAACGCAGGAATCTTGAATCTCGCATTTGCCATCGGTCAATTCCTTTATCTCTGTGCTTGCATATTTTTCAATGCCCTTTGATGTTATAACCAGCCCTTTCATATGTAAAAAAGTAATGCTATTGTTTTAAAAACATTTTCAATATAAAATGATGGTTTTATAATTGCATATAAATATATAAATGAATAACTTTAACTGGCTCAGATGAAAAAAATAATCATAGACACCAATTTTTTGATGATACCATGGCAGTTCAAGGTAGACATATTCTCGGAATTCGACAGAATATGCGATTTTAATTATGCTTTATTCATTTATAATGGATCAATTGACGAATTAAGGAACATAATATCGGCTTCAAAGGGAAAAGACAAAAAGGCTGCTCAATTTGCATTGAAACTCATAAAATTGAAAAATATAATAGTTTTGAAATCGGAAAAAAAAGATGTTGATTCTTTGATTCTGAAAAATTCAGATGACAGTACAATAATAGCAACCCAGGACGCCATTCTTAAGAAAAAACTGCTTGAAAAAGGTAACTCAATAATCATATTGAGGCAGAAAAAATACCTTCAATTAATTGAAAGAAAGATTTATAAATAAAACCCTTATCCTATAAGATATTGACTAGTCGAAGTCATTTAAAAAATACAGGTTTAAAATGTTCTATAAAGTAGAATTAAAAGATCACATAAGGGTGCCCCCTAACTTGTTTAATTTGCCTTTAGAGGGTGCCGTAATTAAAAGGATAAAAACCAAATACAATGGGTTTATCTCAAAAGATTTGGGTATTGTGATAGATGTATCCCAAATGAAGGATATTGGCGATGGAATCATAATACCCGGTGATGGGGCGTCTTACTATGACGTGACATTCGAGCTTTTGACTTACAAACCAGAGATGCAGGAGATTGTTGTTGGCAAGATAAAGGACATAGCTGAATTCGGCGCCTTCATAAACATAGGACCTATAGATGGCATGATTCACATTTCGCAAACCATGGATGATTTTGTAAGTTTCAGCAAAGACAAGACACTTGCAGGCAAGGAATCAAAAAGAGTCCTAAAAGTCGGGGATACTTGCAGGGCAAGAATCATAGCAGTTTCTTTCAAGGACGTTTTGAACCCAAAACTTGGATTAACAATGAGGCAACAGGGCTTGGGAAGATTTGACTGGATTAATGAAGATGCAGAGGGCAAAGCTACAAAGAAGGAAGAAAAGGAAACCAAGGAGAAAGAACCCAAAGATAAAAAGGAGAAGAAATAAAAATGAAAAAGAAGGTTTGTAAGAAATGCAAGATTTTTGTTGAAGGCAACGAGTGCCCTGTATGCAAGTCCAGCCAGTTCTCAACAAACTGGCAGGGAAGATTGAACATAATTGATGCAGGCAAGTCCATAATTGCGGAAAAAATAAACATAAAATCAAAGGGCGAGTACGCCATTAAAGTAAGGTAACTATATGCAAGTTAACATCGTTCAAAAAAAAGAAGAGCCTTTATTGTCAAGGACAATGCTCAAAGCTGATATTGAGTTTGAAAAATCCACACCATCGTATGCGGAAGTTACTTCTGTACTTGCAACCGCTCTTAAATCAGATGAAAAATTGATTGCGATAAAGCACATCTATAATTCATTTGGCAGCAGAAAAGCCCAGGTCATTGCTTACTTATACTTAGATGAAAATAAAAAGCAGTTTATCGAGCCAAAAATAAAAGAAGGCAAAAAAGAAAAGGCCAAAGCCCAAGATAAGAAATAAAAATTTTAAATAAAAAAATGGCAGCACCTAAAGCGCAAAAGAAGAAGTCAGGAATATGGGACCTTTACGAAAAGAAATCCGATAAGATAGAAAGAAAAAACAAGTCCTGCCCTAAATGCGGCTCTGGCGTGTTTATGGCAAAGCATTCTAACAGATGGACATGCGGTTCGTGTCGCTATTGCGAATTCATTACAAGTAAATAAATTAACTATGATTCTATTATCTATAACTTGTTTCTATTGCTGACCACTGGACAAAAAAGCACTGGACATCTCCCGACGTGAAGTATTTAAACTACTAAATTCAACTAATTCTGAATCGGAAAATATAGTTAAAGTGCCACGAAAAAATTGAATATAATTACCCCCTTCCAAATTTCTGAAAAACCAACAAATCCTCCGTGGTTAGTTTCTGCCGCTTTCTTAACTTCTCATTAACAGCTTCTTCCTTGGATTTTAGGAAGGATTCCTCTTCCTGTCTTCTCTTCTCCCTTTTGTCAAGATGAATCTTATCCAGCTGCGATTTGGCATCATTCATTAATTTTAATTTTTCCTTCAGTTGAGAGTTGACTTCATGGAACTGCTTTTTGAGTTCAGAGAATTTTTTAAAAGATTCTTCTTCCAGCACTTTATTTGAGTCTATTTCTGCCGAAAGTTTCAGAATTTCTTCATGCAGCACTTGGCTTTGTTTAGCTTTTTCTTGGATTAGATTGTGTTCTTCATTGGCCTCTTTTTTCATATTCTTGATTGCATCTAGAACTTTTTTTATTTTCATATTGGATTCTTCAAGAATTCTAACTCTTTCATAATCTTTTTTCAGTTCCTTAATTTTTTTCATCAGTTCCTTTTCCTTTTCAAAAGAAACAGTGTCGGTCTCTATCTTGAATTCCAGCTTTTCCAT
>JAHFQL010000121.1 GCA_023259315.1 Candidatus Woesearchaeota archaeon
GATAACTCTTGACATTGTTTCGTTATTGGGGACAAATATTTCGCATACAAATTTTTGTCAGATTTAACTTCACTCACAACACTATTAAATTCCCTTTCTAGCTCCGTCTCAAGTCTCATAGCCTCATGTATGAGAGTCTCATCTGCTAGATGATACGTTAGTTGCCCATCGTGTCCCGAAATTCCACGCACATTAGCAGTTACGCCGAATCTCTGATGTTTTCTATCAGACACTTCAACCCTATCATTTAGATATATTAATTTTTGCTCCAGTAAATTTTGCTTATTGCGAGGATTTCTTTCCGTTAAATCAAGTGTGTATAACCAAGTATTAAACTCTCCACTACTTCCAGATATTCTAACAACAAGATAATCCCTGTTGAATAAAGACTGCAGGTCATGATGTACCCCAACAACTTCACCTGTTTTGTTTAAGTGAGGATTGGATGATTCGCTACTATTCCATCTTTCACTAACTTTTACAGAATCTCCCACATAAATTAGAGGGAATCCTGTTTCAAACCCCGTTATGAATGACATACGTGGGTCGTCATGGTGTGTATATCGTCCATAACGTTGGATTCTAACTTTATCAAAAAGCTCCATATCCTCTGCTGTTGTTGTTCCAATAAGCAATCTATCTAAGCCCCCTTCTTCAGGTTTTACTAAAATTCCTCGAGATGGTTCATCAAAATTTACATTACCAATATAATTCCCATTTGGGGATACAACACTAAATCCTAAATCATGCAGTTTGAAGACTTTTGTCGGCTTTAAGCCTTGTCCGGATAAATTTGGTGAGAAATCCTTTGTTAAGAATAAGTCTCCAATTTCTACTTTTCTAGGCTCTAAACTTTCATATAAAGTAGTGACTACCATTTTATAGATACTAATTTTATACCTTTTATAAACATTTCTTTTCCAAAACCATTAAATCCGAAAACTATAAAAACAAATCATTTTCTTAGACTTCTATGCCTGAAGAAGAGCTTAAAGAAGATATGGGGCATCAGCCATGCCCTTTATGCAATGAGAAAACGCTAATTCTGACTGAAAGGGAAGTTGAGGTGCCTTATTTCGGCAAAGTCTACCTTTTTTCAATGACGTGCAACAACTGCAAGTACCACAAGGCAGATGTTGAATCAACAGAGCAGAAAGAGCCTGTAAAATTTGAGTTTGAAATTTCCAGCGAAGAGGACATGAAAGTAAGAGTTGTGAAATCATCCGAAGCGACTGTAAAGCTGCCGCATATTGCAACAATAACTCCAGGTCCTGCATCCCAAGGGTATGTTACAAATATCGAGGGAATTTTGAGCAGGGTGAAGTACCAGGTTGAATCCGCGAAGGAGATGGAAGAAGACGATGAGGGCAAGAAAAAGGCAAAAAATCTGCTGAAAAAACTGACAAGAATAACCTGGGGGCAGGAAAAGCAGAAATTAATTATTGAGGATCCGAGCGGAAATTCCGCAATCATAAGCGACAAGGCAATAAAAAGCCCGTTGAAGGTAAAAGTTGAAAAGTAGGTTTTGATTTATTTTTTAGGTTATTATTTAAAAATATTATTAATGTTTTTGCCTCAATGTCAAAGGCAAGAAGCACAAAAGGTAATAGCTAAAGGAAAACTTTAACAAAAATATTATTAGAATAAAAAATTCAATCCGCCTTCGGCAAATTTTAGTGCTCGGCTTCGCTGTCTGCCATTCGCTCAGCCTCGCCCATATATTGTAAAAATTTAAAAATGGCAAACACAAATCATAAATTTTAGGGTGATTCAAATAATAAAAATAGGAATTATAGGCGGTTCTGGGCTTGAAGACCCAAGGATATTGAAAGGCGCAAGAGAAGTAAATGCAACAACAAAGTTTGGAAAGCCATCAAGCGCTTTGATAACTGGAAAAATAAGCAATGTTGATGTTGTTATTGTGTCAAGGCATGGAAAGAGGCATACAATAAACCCAACAAATGTTAACTACAGAGCTAATATATGGGCTTTGAAGGAGCAGGGATGCACCCATATAATTTCTACAACTGCCTGCGGCTCTTTAAGGGAAGGGATAAAGCCAGGGCATTTGGTTTTCTGTGACCAGTTTATCGACAGGACGACAAAAAGGGCTTCAACTTTTTATGATGGTGATAAAGTTTGCCACATTCCTATGGCAGAGCCGTTCTGCAAAAAATTAAGAAATTTGCTGGCTGAAACTGCATCTGAATTAAAAATCCAGCATCATAAAAAAGGAACTGTGATAACAATTGAAGGCCCAAGATTCTCGACAAAGGCAGAAAGCCATATGTACAGGCAATGGAATGCCGATGTCATAAACATGAGCACTGTGCCTGAGGTTGTGCTTGCAAGAGAAGCTGGAATCTGCTATGCTATTGTCGCAATGTCAACTGACTATGATGTTTGGAAAGAGCATGAAAAAGGAGTCAATATCGGAATGGTGCTAAAAATTATGAAGCAAAATGCAGAAAACGTCAAGAAATTATTAGTTGCAGCAATTCAAAAAATAAAATATGAAGCTTGCCAATGCAAAGAAGATATAAAGACTGCTATCATAGGCAGTTAAGCTTAGTACATCC
>JAHFQL010000041.1 GCA_023259315.1 Candidatus Woesearchaeota archaeon
ATCAAATGGAAACGATTTCCCAATTTCTTTTTCTTTTCGTTCCATTCACGCGAAACAATAATTTTTACGTGTGGAACTCCATTAAGCTTTGCAACAAGCAATTTGACTTTATAAGTTTCACGTGAAGATGTCCAGTACTTAAAGAATTAAGAAGATTAAATAATTCTCCAAAATAATAAATAAGAATTTTCTGACTTTATTTTACTAAAATAAGAAAAAATAAGTCTTATTTTAAGAAAATAAGCTTTATTTAGCCTTATTATCTGTAACTCTTCTGAACTTTTGACCTAGCCTGCCCATGCCTGTTTGGCTTTGCAGGCTCTTTCCTTCTTACGTCAGCAACCAGGATATTTCTGTCATATGCCAAGAATGTTTCCTTTAACTTGTCGCTTTTGGTGAAATCAACAAGAGATTTTGCGATAGCAAGCCTTGAAGCTTCAGCCTGGCTGCTTGTTCCGCCTCCCGTTACATGCACATCGATATCTACTTTGTTTGCAACCTCCCCTGCTAGTATCAATGGCTCCCTCAATTTAAGCCTGGACATTTTTGGCTCGATAAAATTAATCGGGACATGGTTCATTCTTATAACTCCGGTGCCCTGCCTTATCACAGCTCTTGCAATCGCCCTTTTTCTTTTTCCAGATGTGTTTATGTTCTTCATTTACTTCCACCCAACAGCTTTGCATATATCCTTAACTTTCAGGTAATCTGTTGACTGCAGTTTTTCAGCATTAATTTCCTCAACTACATATACCTTTTCATTTTTTAAATTTTCAGGCACGCCAATGTGGCACTTTATATTTTTAAAAGCATCTTGCCCTCTGGCTCTTTTGAATGGCAGCATTCCCCTTATTGTTCTTTTTACGAACATGTCAGGCCTTCTGTAAAAATAAGGCCCTTTTCCCGGCGCTTTTCTGTCTATTCTTCTGATATAATTTCCAAGCACTGTATGTTTTCTGCCGCTTATGACAGCTTCCTCGCAATTTACAACATCAACATTGTTGCCTAGCAAAAGTTGCTTAGCCACGTAACTGCCAAGCCTTCCCAAAATTGCATCTTTAGCATTTATTATCATTTTACCTCGAAATTATCCTATTATCCTTATTCCCTTTCCGCTCGGGTTTTCTTTGCTTAACTCAAGCAAAGAAATAATCTTTGCCCCTGCTTTCTCGATCTTTTCCTTTGCGCCACTTGAAAACTGGAATGCTGAAATTGTGACTTTATGCTCCAAATTTCCGGCCCCAAGCACTTTTCCAGGTACTATGATTATCTCATTTTCTTTTGTATACCTGCTAATGCTGGACAGATTCACAACTCTTCTCTGTCTTGTAGGTCTTTCTAAGTCGTCAGCAATCCTTCCCCATATATTTACATTATGCTCATTGCTTTTCTTCTTTAATTCGTGAAGTAAGCTCTGCAATATAGGGTTTGTCGGGCCAGTTCTTTTTGCCATTTTGATTTTTAACTTTATAATTTATTTTTTTTTGATTTTAATGCGGGGGGCGTGATTCGAACACGCGCACCCACTAAGGGACTAGCAATCTAAAATTTTATTTCCTCAAGCTAGCTCATTTGACCAGGCTCTGACACCCCCGCGTGCCTATTAACAACGGGATTTATTTTGCCTTCTTGAGCTCTTCTACAAATTCGTCAAGCTGCTCGTCAAGTATATCAATCGCTTTCGTGATTATTTCCTTGCAGCTTAACTGCCCGAATGACTCAACATAAAAAACAAAATCCGTGTCGCTTGCAGTCACTTTTACATTTTTGTCTATCTCTGAAAAATCAAGGGACAAATCAGATTCAAGTACCCTGTCTTTATTGACTACAAGCTTCCTGTCTTTTATCTCGAAAATATTATTGTGGTCAACTTCTATAACCGCTTCTGGATTTTTTACTTCTCCGGTTATTTCAACTACGGGCTTGTATTTGTACCAAACATGGCATGGGCTCCATTTCATGTGCTGTTTACCTTTGCCCAAAACTGCGGTAGCCTCTATTTCTAAGGTCTGGCCCTTCAAAAGTTTTACAATCGGCATGTCCGGATATACGGGCTTGACAGCAGGGTCTTTGCTTTTCAATTCAGAGGCATAAACCATACCAGAGCCTTTTGTTGCTTTGAGCACTAATTTTAACTGGCATCTGTTGCAGCCCTTGCCTTCGCACTTGCATTTTTCTGGTAAATTATAAGATTTCAAATCAGTTTTTAATGGCACCAAGCCAAGCCTGTGCGCAATCATCTCATCGTAAAGTATAGAATTATTTTTTTGAAATTCAACATCCTCAATAGCCATGGTGGGAACTTCATCTATCATAATCCTCCTCAATGTGTTTGCAAAAACCGGATTGGTGTCTTTCAAAATAAAAGAAACCTTTCCCCGTTCTTTGTTATTTTCCAAAACTCGTATTTCCATTTTGTCACCTTAATTGCAAGTTTTTACTTAATTTTTATTTTCATTCCGTTCGCGTCTTTTGCAGACGCTCACAATATTTAGTGCTCAGAAAAAATTCTTCTACCATTGAATTTTTTCTTCGCTTATTTATTTTATTGTCAATTTCACGTGATAATTTTACCTTTTATTAATTATTTTTTATCGCGATATTTTCGGGGGCTGAGCAGTGACCTAAGTGAGCGAACTCTCACATCTCACTGCGAAGCCTCCACTTTTTGCGAAAAAGTTTCCCGCCGAGATGCGTGCGAGAAGGCTCGCGTTCATTTCATCTCGCGGAAGGGTTGAATTACACCCTTCTTCCTCGTCTGCCGCCTTTCTTCCTGCAGCCATCATGCGGCAAAGGCGTTACTTCTTCTATGATTCCGATTCTTAATCCCATTCTTGACAATGCCCTTATAGCTGCCTGGGCTCCTGGACCAGGGCTTGATGGTCCATTGTGGCCGCCTGGGGCTTTTATCTTGACGTGAATTCCCGTGATGCCCTTGTCCATTGCAGTTTCTGCTGCTTTTTTTGCAGCTATCATTGCTGCTGTTGGGCTTCCCTCCATTCTGTCGCTTTTTACAACCATGCCGCCAGAGCCAACAGCCAAAGTCTCAGTCCCGGTAATGTCTGTAATGTGGATGATTGTGTTATTATAGGAAGCATAGATATGCGCGATTCCCCATCTTTGTTGTCTTTGTTCCATTTCAGGCAGATTTTTTAGGAGTCTCCATTTTTTTATCAGCAGTATTTTGAGTTAAAGCTATATCAATCAACTTGATTTGAGGCTCTTCTTGCACAGAAACAAGATACGATGGTGCCGTTATTTTTCTTACTCCAATTACAATATGTTCATGGGTTATGAATTGCCTTGCCTGCAGCATGCTTGTTGCCATCTGCTTTCTTACAATCAAAGTCTGCAATCTTCTTTCTAATACATCCTTCAACTTGAGATTCAACACATCTTCAACTTTTGAATCCTTGTTTAATAACCCTAGTGAACAAAGCCTATCAAGCATTTGCTTTTTTTCCAGGTCAGATTGTGATGATTTTTTGCCTATTACTATTTTAGCCCTATTCAGAAATTTCTTCAGTAAAGAGTCCATTTTCCATATCTCATACTTTCTTCTGAGGCCATACTGCTTCTGCAATTCTTTTTCTTCTTCAATCCTTTCCTTTTGCCAGGGATGCCCCGGCGTTGAGAATTTCTTTCTTTGTTTCTTCGGATCTCCCATTTAGACTCGCCCTGGTTTGGTTCCTGTTTTTCTCTTGACTCCCATTACTTTTCCTTTGTTTCTTCTGAAGTTCGATCTTGTTCTTTGCCCCCTCACAGGCAATCCAAGCGAGTGCCTTACCCCTTTGTAAGACTTTATTTTTTTCATCATCTTTATGTCATTGTCTTGTATGAATGTCAGGTTTGCGCCCGTCAAGTGCTTATCAGAATTGTCTTCTGGGTCCTTCTTTCTGTTGAATAGCCACGAAGGCATTTTGAACTTTAAAGGTTCCTTTATGATTTCATCAATCTTTGCGACTTCCTCGTCATTTAGGTAGCCGGCTTTTTTTGTTTTGTTGATGTTCGCTGCATTCAATATGGCATTTGAAAACATAAACCCAATTCCTTTTATCTTTGTCAGAGAAAGATGGATGTGTTTATTTCCATCTAAATCTGTGTTTGCAATCCTTACAAAATATTTCAGTTCCTGTTTTGGTTGTTCTGCCATATACAATTTCGCCTCGAGAATAAAGCAATTAACGAACTTTGTTCGCTAACCCTAAAGCGCCTAATTTGACTCGGGCTAAATATACTTCTAGGATATATGAGTTATTTAAAAAGGTTACTCTTTTGTTCCTTTAACAATCTCTCCATCATTTTCCTCAATCTCATTTGTTTTTTGTATGTTTGGTGTCTCTTAACTATTTGTCTACTTTCAGGGGTTCACTCCAGTTAAAGAATTTTCTTACATTGGAAATACATTTAATAGAAAAGATAAAATAAAATTTTATGGTTTTTATTTGATAAGTAAAGAAGCCGAAAGATATTCAAGAGAGATTGGTTTTCTGAATCCACAAAAAATAGAAAAAGTTAATGAATTTTTTGAAGTAGTAATTCCTTTACAACATTAGGGTCGGCTTTGCCTTTGGTCTTGGCAATAACTTTTCCCATCAAAAAATTCAATGCCTTAGCCTCACCTTTTTTGTAGTCATCAACAGCTTTTGGATTCTCTTCAATCGCCTCTTTGCAGTATTTCTCCAGTTCAGAAACATCTGAAACCGCTTCAAGATTTTCTTTTTTGACGTATTCTTTAACATCAAAGGAGTTTTCTACCAGCCTTTCAAGAATTTTAGATGCTACATTGTCTGTTATCTTTTTGCCCTCAATTAACTTTAATAAATCAGTCATGTGCTTTTCATTAATGCCAGTTTCGTGCAATTCTTTTTTGCTGTAGTTTAATACCCTCAGCAACTCCCGCCTCAGCCATTTTGCAGCCAACTCAGCATTGACATTCTGTGCAACCTTCTCGAACATCCCAGCCAATTGCTTGTCGGCAGCAATGATTTTGGCGTCTTCTTTTTTTATCTTGTATTTTTCAACAAATTTCCTGACTTTGTCTTGGGCAAGCTCCGGCATGCGCTTTTTTATTTCAGCAAGCCATTTATCCGTTACTTCAACAATTGTCAAATCCGTGTCAATAATGTAACCATAATCTTCCTCTGTCTCTTTTTTCCTCAAGGAAAATGTAATTCCTTTTTCCGAGTCCCATGCCCTTGTTTCCTGGATTATTTTTTTATTATTTTTTATTTCATTTAGCTGCCTATCTAGTTCGTACAATAATGCGCGCTCAATCTCCTTGAATCCGGTTATGTTTTTTATCTCCACTCTGGTGTAATCGCTTTCTCTCACAGAAACATTTACATCCGCTTTTATTATCCCGTTGTTTATGTCAAATAACTCGAGATAATTAAGCACAGTAATCAATTGTTTCATAAAATCCCTAGCTTCATCAGGGCTTGTCAAATCAGGCTCTGTCACAATCTCAACAAGAGGATTGCCAGACCTGTTATAATCTACCAAGACATATTGGCTTTCCTTCATTCCTGCAGGATGCACCAAAGAAGCAGGATCTTCTTCCATATGGATTCTTGTTATACCAACTTCTTTTCCATCACTTAGACTTAATTTCCCTTTTTTTCCGAGGGGAATTTCGTATTGCGAAATCTGATAGTTCTTGGCCATATCCGGATAAAAATAAGATTTTCTTGAAAATATAAGTTCAGGGGAAATTTCGCAACTAAGTGCAAGGCACAATTTCAATGCAAACTCCACTGCCTTTTTGTTTAATACTGGCTTGCTTCCAGGATGCCCAAGACAAACAGGACAAGTCCTTGTATTTGGCTCTTCATTTCCTTTTGTAGAGCAGCTGCAGAATAATTTTGTTTTTGTGTCTAGCTCACAATGCACTTCTAAACCGATAATAATATCTGAATTGAATTTTTTCATTTTAATTTTTCCAAAGTAAAAGCTGGTTCGCTTTTCCATTCCAGTTCTGTAGCATCAATTTTTATTAGACCTTTTAATGCTTTTTTATTTTCATACTGCATATTAAAATCAACAAAAAGATATTGATTTTCTGATTTTATACCAAATGAATAAATAATTAATGCAACCCCTAAACCACTTGAAACTAAATCAAAAATACAACTTTCAAATAACTCTTTAATTTTCATTTTCCCTCAAACACATTTCCCAATTGCAATAATTTTCCTTCCTGCAAATGATCTCCGGTCAATAACATCCCAACCGGCAAATTTTTTTCAAAGCCAACAGGAACATTCAGGTGTGGTAACCCTGCAACATTTGGGGATACAGTCATTACATCGGCAAGATAGTGCTGCAACGGCGTTAATTTTTCAATTTCTGAGAATTTTGGAGGCAGCATTGGCGCAGTCGGGCTTATTAAAGCATCAAATTTTTTGAATGCCTTTTTGTATTCTTGTATCATCACCGTCCTTACTTTCATGGCTTTGATGTAAAATGCATCTCTGTAGCCCGCCATTCTTGCGAATGTACCAAGTATTATCCTTCTTTTCGCTTCCTCAGTAAAATTTTCACTTCTGACTTTGGTAAAGTATTCATTGAAATTTCCCTCGAGTTTTTGGATTTTACCATATCTCATGCCGCAATATTTTGCCAGATTAGTGGATGCTTCTGATGTTCCAATCATGTAATAAGTTGCAATTCCATATTTTATTGGCAATTTCAAGGAGACTTCTTCAGTTTTTGCCCCAGATTCCCGTAGTTTTTCTATGCCGTCATAAATTTTTTTTTCAACCTCTTTTGCAACACCGTCTCCAAAAGCTTCCTTGATGATTCCGACTTTCATACCTTTTACGAACTTTTTTAAATGCGATCTGTAATTATCAGATTTTGCATTTAATGAAGTGCTGTCATTCTTGTCATGGCCTGAAATAATTTCCATCAACAAAGCAGTGTCTTCTACATTTTTGTCCATTGCTCCAATCTTATCCAATGAATTTCCAAAATCAATCAATCCATATCTTGAAACTCTTCCATAAGTTGGGCATAAACCAAAAACACCGCAAAAGGATGAGGGTATAACAATTGATCCACCAGTAGACTCGCCTAATGCTATGTGATTATCTAATTTTTGGCTTAAGCCTGCAGCCCCTCCACTTGAACCGCCGCAACTTCTTTCTTTGTCAAACGGATTTTTCGGTATTTTTAGTTTTGTATTGACACTGAAAGCGCCGAAGCCAAATTCATCCTGGCTCGTCTTTCCAATTATTATTCCACCTTCTTCAATTACTTTTTCAATTACTGTTGCGTTGAACAACGGCCTATAGCCTTCAAGTATTTTTGAGCCGGCAGTTGTTTCAACACCTTTTACGCAAATGTTGTCCTTTACAGAAATTGCAACTCCAAGAAGTTTTTTGTTTTTTATGCCTTTATATTTATTTTTTATTTGTTTTTTTATTTCCTTTGCCTGAGCCAGCGCAAGTTCTTCAGAAATAGCATTGAAATAATCATATTCCTTATTTATTTTTTTGCACTCTTCAATTACTTTTTCAGTGTTCTCAACTATGTCAATCTCATTATTTTTTATTTTGTCAATAAATTCTGCAATATGCATTTTAAACTGTCCTTGGGCCTTTGAAATATCCCAATTTTTTGTGCTCAGTCAAGGACAATGCATCTTCTTGAGACAAGCATTCTTTTTCAACGTCTTCGCGCATTGCATTCTTCAATTCCACAGGCTGGAAGC
Organism: Candidatus Woesearchaeota archaeon; assembly: GCA_023259315.1. The sequence goes on from JAHFQL010000041.1 coordinate 7,715, forward strand.
TTGGCTTTGCATTGTCTGTGTTTACCTCTTCCAATTGCGAAAAGAACTCCAATGCTTCCTTGAGTTGCGGCAGGAATTTCTTTATTTCCTCTTCTGTCAGCTTCAATCTTGCGACTTCGGCAACATGCTCCAAAAGTTTCCTGTCTATTTCCATAATACAAAATAGTTTTTGAATAGGGTTTATATAATTTATCAATAAAAACATTACGAAAATTTGTCTTTAATAGAAAAATATAAATACTTTGGGCTTTATTTTGGGAATGGTGGTTGAAAAATGCAGTTAGACAGAAGACAATTTTTAGGCAGTTCTCTTGCAATTCCCTCTGCACTTGGTGTTAGTCCAAACTTATCTTTAGGGATTGATGACACTGTAAGATTTCTTATTGGCGCGCAACCAACTAAAGAAACTAACTTAACCAAAGAATTGTCTGATTTAGTGGAGACCAACCGCGATAAGCTCCCTATTAATGACAATACTTATAATTCAGGGCATAGAGGAGAAGAAGTAAAGATTGTTTCAACAAGTCATGGATATTTAATTTTTGACACGTACAATGATGGAGGACGTACAAGACCATATATTTGGGATAAAATCAGTTTATGGGAAATCTACCCAGGGATATGGCCTGCCGTTTTTGCAAACGTTCATAGGAAACCAAACCCTGAATTAGAGTTTAGTGTAAGGTTAGGAGGCACAATGGAAAGACGTTACTTTGATACAGATTTCGATGGAACTCCAAACAGAGTGTATAGTGGTGAGGGTATATGGGCGGAGGGCATTCCAGATTCTAAAATAATAGATTTAAGTAAGATGAGCAGTGATGAAGCTAATTACCACAGACAAAACTTTCATCGGGAATTAAGGAAAGTTATTGGTGCTGTTAGAGAATACTTGAAATTACCCCCTCAACCAGTAAAACCTCAGTAAATGCAAATTAAATCTATCTAACTATTTCCCTTCTTCTTATCTTAGAAACAAGCCTCTCAAGAGTATCAATCTTTCTCATTAGTTCCAGTTTTTCCCTGTCCATATCAATAAGATGTCTGGCAAACTTTGTCAGTTCAAAATCCTCTTTCTTGATGTTTTTGCTGATTTCAACGAATTTGTTTATTTCTTCAGCAGTTAAATCCAGTTTTGAGAGGACTTCATTAATTTTTTCGCGAAGATCATTGTAATCCTCCGTATCTTTTCTCAAAGATTCCCTGTTAATATTCAAGTCTTTCTGCAGCTCTTCATCAAATTTCTCAAGGATTTTTCTCTGCAACTGGCCTTTTAGTAGCTTGAACTCATACAATTCTTTCCCAAAATCCTCTCTCAGATTTTTGATTACAGTCAAATTTTCCTTGAAGTTTTTTAAGAATTCCTGCTGGGTTTTGTTGTTCTCTTTTAGTTCCTGTTTTAATTTCTCTAATTCAGTCTTCAATTCAGAAACAAGTTTATTATTCTCTTCTAAGTTTTTATTTATTAAATCAACATCCTCTTTTACATTCATCAGCTCTTTTATTTTGGCTATCACGGAATTAGTGGTTTTGAATTGATTTTTAAAGTTTGTGCTTAAGACGAAAATTATCTCTTGTTCAACAAATATTCCCTAAGCTTTTCAACAGCCCTTCTCCTGAATTTCTTAACTTCCTTATAATCTTCAATTTCGCCGTAAGTCTTATTGCTATATTCAGGAATAAAAATTGGGTCATGGCCGAATCCAAAACTGCCTCTTATGTTCTCTGAAACATTTCCATTTTCTTCGCCTAGAAAATTAATTGGTTTTTTTCCATGTTCGCAATAAGCAACAGCGCTTTTGTAAGCACATTTTCTATCCTTAACATTTTCCAATAACTTTAATATTCCCTTCAGTCCAATTCTCTTGTGAATATAGGCAGAGCAGGTTCCTGGAAAACCATTAAGAGATTTGATAAACAATCCTGAATCTTCTACAACAACAGTTTTTTTGAGTTTGTTTGCGAGCATTTCAGCAGATTGCCTTGCAATATCCTCAGAATCATCGCTCCTCATTTCAGGATAAGATAACTTGATATGATTAACTTTTATTTCAGGCTCTAGAATCTGCTTGAATTCTTTCACTTTGCCTAAATTACTTGTTACGAGGTTGATTGAAAGTTTTGATTTCATTTGATTTAAATTTAACATCGACTCAATGGTTATATTTATATATTGTTATAGATAATTATTTAATATGGTTGCATGATTAAACCTCGTGGTTAATATAATTGCTATGCAATAGCATAAAACAAAAATAAAAACCACGGAGGTGTTATATATGCAACAGATGTATGTAGGATTGGATGTACATAAAAACTT
>JAHFQL010000122.1 GCA_023259315.1 Candidatus Woesearchaeota archaeon
TTCAATTCCAAGCCTTTCGAATATTTCAGGATGCTTTAATGGCAGCTTAACCATCTCCCTTACTTTTTTTATTTCATCTTCCAGGCCGCCTACATCCTCATAAGTTATATCTGGAACTCTTTCCTCTTCAATCTCAACAGCTTCTGACCTGAATTCTATTTCAGTTGAGTCAAGAATAATCACAGCCTGCTTCGGGTTTGTGTCGACAACAACAAATTTTATGTCGCCAAATCCGATGCCCATCATGCTCTCATCCAGAATGCTGAAAATGTCCTCGTCAAAGAAAGGATTGTTCATCATTGTTGTTTTTCTTCTCCTTGCTCCGCCTAAAGAAACTATGTCGCCTTTGACAACAGCCCTGCCAAGCAAGCCCTGCTTGAAAATTTCAGGAGAAGCTCTTATGACAATGCCCTTTCTTGCAGGCGCTATAATAATTTTTTTTGCTTCCTTGACAAGTGCTTTTCTGATCTTTACAATTTCTCCAATGCCGGTCTTTGCATTCTTTCTTATTATGCCGTCCATCCTTATTATGTTTAGCCCAATATCGCCAGGGTATGACCTGTCTGCAATTGCAACTGTTTTTCTCTCGCCTTCAATCTCAACTATGTCTCCTGATTTGATTTCTACTTCACTTAAATAGCCAGAGTCAATTCTAACTATGCCCTTGTTTACATCATCCTGTATAGCTTCTGCGACTTTTAATTTGAGTTCTTTGTCTACCATTTTAAGTTGAATATAAGATAGGAATGGTGTTTTATAAATGTTTTGATTGAAAATTTATAATAGTATTTATTTAAAATTATCAATACGCCTACGGCAAATATTACAGCTCGGTGTCGCTTCTCTATCATTGCGCGACACCTCGCCTAAACATTCACTATTTTTAAAATGTATGGTGAGCTGGGTTAATGCCCAGCGAGAGTAGATATTGCGAAGCATATTTATTTTATTTTTTAAATTAGAAATAAACAATCATCCAATATATTCCTTTTCAGGATTTGCAATCTGAACCTTGGGCATTGGAATTGGCGGCGGCAGGTTAACTTCCTGGCTCAAAATCAATGCCTGCACATTGCACTTTGTAAGAACTGTATTGAGCACGCCTGCCATCAGCTCCTTGTCTATTTTCTTGTCTTTTTTCCAGGAATTCAGGATTTCTTTGACTTTTTTCGGGTCTTCCAAATATAAAACCTCGCCTTCAAAAAGAATTGTTCCGACATCCGGCTCATATTTTGATGTAAATTCAAAAATAAACTTTAGGGCATTCTGCTTTTCCTTGCCCAAAGACAAATCAGATTCTTCAACATTCTTGATGCTGACATTATTATTTATGTCAATCTTTCCTTTTGCTGCTTCATTCTTCTCAGCGCTTAATTTTGTAAACCCAAAGCCGACTATCATTTTAACTATTAGGTTTTTTAGTGGGTATATAAAGGTTGTTGAAAAATCTATCAGCTTTTCTTCTGCCCAGCATACAATTTCTTCACATAATCCAAAATAGAAAATTTATTTAAACAAAAACAGAAAAATTTATTAAGTGGGTGGTAGTAGATAGTAATATGAAACAAGAAACAGTGACAATACCAAAGAAAGAATATGAAGAGCTCCTTGAAGAAGTAGGTATTTTGAGAAATTCTAAAATGATGGAAGCTATAAAAGAAAGTGATGGGGCCAAGAGAAAAGGAGTTAAGACTTGGGAGCTTAATATTTAACCATACGCTTCTTTGTGTGAGCCAGCCGCTACAACAACTATTTCCTTATTTTCGTCATCAATTTCATAGACTATCCTTATATCATAACCCAAGTAGCAAGACCATTTGCCTTCCAGTTTTCCTTTTAGTTTATGTGCATTAAATTGCCCTCTTGGATCATTTCTAAGCATTTCAAGTTTAGTCCTAATGGCTTCTCTGGAACTTAGAACTTCATAGAACTGCTTTTCAGCTTTCTTGCTTCTTGTAGTCAGATTATACATGTTTTATATTTTTATTTAAAGGGTATATAAACTTTCTTTTTAAACTATACAATCAACAAAACACTAAAATTTCAATAAATCTATGATTTCTTCTGCCCTGCATACAACTTCTTCACATAATCTAAAGTGCTGGCTTCATCAACACCTTTATCAGACCTAAGATTTTGAATTCTTGGAAAGCGCAATGCGTAGCCTGATGAATAAGAAGGGCTTTTTTGTATTTCATCATACCCGACCTCAATAACAATTTTCGGCTTTACCTTGACTTCCTTTCCTTTCTCAGAAATAATTAAAGGTTTTAACAATCTCGTCATCTCCATAAAACTTAATCCTTCTTTTTCTTTTTCTTTCAACCCGGTGCTTGCCTTGCCAATCTCAACAAAATTTTTGTTTTCGTCAACACAAGCAATTGTATAGCTGCTCAGCCATTTCGACCTTTTGCCTTCCCCCCATTCTGCCCCGACAATAACCAAATCCAAAGTTTCCATCATGCTCTTGAATTTAATCATGTAGCCAACTCGAGCGCCTGGCTTGTACGGCGCATCAAGGGTTTTGAACATCAAGCCTTCATTTCCAGCGTTAACAGCTTCCTT
>JAHFQL010000042.1 GCA_023259315.1 Candidatus Woesearchaeota archaeon
CTTCTAAACTGCTGTATTATCCACTTTCTTTTTTTTCGTTTAATTTTTCCATTAAAAACACCTCAAAAGAAGAGAAATCTTATCAAATATTAAAGTGTAAATTAATAATCAAATTGAACACTCATCCAAATTTTTAATAAACTTTTTAAAGAGAATATAATTCTATTTTAATATGGAAGAGCAAAACCAGACTTCGTGGAGATACAAAGTAAAATCTTTTATCCAGGAAGCAATAAGGGTTCTAAAAATCACAAAGAAGCCGGATGCAGTTGAGTTCAAGACAATAGTCAAGGTAAGCGGCTTGGGAATCTTGATTATAGGCGGTGTCGGATTTGTGATACAGATGGTTAAGCTGCTGTTTTTCCAAAAATAACCTATTTTATTCTTTCCAAATCAACAAAAGAATATCTTAATCCATTATTGTTGTACTCTTCCTTGTGTATTTCTTTCCATTCATTTTTATTGTATTCAGGAAAATAGGCATCGCCTTCAAAATCTGCGTCTATGAAAGTAAGATACATCTTGTTTGCTTTTGCCATAAATTCCTTGAATATTTGTGAGCCGCCTATAATCATGGCTTCATTATTTCCATGAGCATCTTCCAAGGCCTCTTCAGCAGAATGAGCCACAACACAGCCTTCTGCTTTATATTTTTCATCTCTTGTTATTATTATGTTGATTCTGTTAGGCAATGGCTTCCCAATGCTTTCAAATGTCTTTCTTCCCATTATGACTGGCTTGCCGGAAGTGATTTGCTTGAATCTCTTCAAATCAGCAGATAGTTTCCATGGAAGAGTATTGCCCTTTCCAATGACCCTATCCCTACCAATTGCTGCGATTAATGATATTATCATTTTGATTTTTATTTATTTTTTATTATTAAACATTTCAATAAAATTATTTTTCAATAAAAATTCAAAATCCTCAAACTGCCATTGGAGCTTTTATTGACGGATGATATTGGTAATTCTCCAACTTTATCTCTTGTATCCTAAAATCGCCAATGCTTTTTATTTCCGGATTCAGCCACAATGTTGGCAAAGGAAACGGTTTTCTTGATAGTTGCTCTTTAACTTGCTCAAAATGATTGTGGTAAATGTGGGAGTCTGCCAAAACGTGCACAAAATCACCTGCCTTTAAATTTGTAACTTGAGCTACCATATGCAGCAGTAAAGAATAGGAAGCGATATTGAATGGAACACCTAAAAACATATCGCAAGAGCGCTGATACATCTGCAATGAAAGTTTTCCATTCGCAACAAAGAACTGGAAAAAAGCGTGGCATGGAGGCAAAGACATTTTGTCAAGGTCGCCAGGGTTCCATGCTGTGACAATAATCCTCCTGCTTGTGGGATTTTCCTTAATTGCCTTGATTGCATTTGCAAGCTGGTCTATTTCTTTTCCATCAGAACTTTTCCATTTTCTCCATTGCACGCCGTAAATCCTGCCCAAATCGCCTTCAAACTTGGCTTTCGGTTTCCAGTAATCAGATTGGGCATTCGCCGTCCAGATTGTTGTTTTGCTTGCGTCCCTTGTTCCATGAAGTATTTCCGCTAATCTTCTTTCATCACCAGACCCTTCAATGAACCATAATAATTCAGAAACAACACTGTTCCATGCCAGCTTTTTTGTTGTGATTGCAGGAAAGCCATTTTCCATATTAAAGCGCAACTGCATCCCGAAAACCGCTCTTGTTCCTATGCCTGTTCGGTCTTTCCTGTCTACTCCATTATCCAGAACATATTTTAAAGCATCGAGATACTGGTTCATCTATGTTAAACCTCGTAGTCTTTAAGTATTTTATCCCCTACTCAAGTGTAAAGGCAATTACGACATTCATCTATCCGTGATAGCTTAGCTTCACATTATTGCGGTCGTATTCAAGGCATTGCACCAATCATAAAGCAGGCTTGCTTTGCAGCAGAGGCCTATATCGAAATCGGCGTCGCCTCATGATGCCTTACATTTCCTTTGAGGATTGTAATTCCTGTTATTCATAAGCATTGTGTAAATTATTGCACAGCAATTATAAAAACCACGAGGTTTAATCATGCAATCATTATAAGATAGAATGAACTATAATTTAAAGATTACTAAAATAAGCCTCCGATTCTTGAATATTATGAATTATTATGGCTTGTTTGTAACATGTTATTCATAATTCATCTTATAAATCCAATTCTTCAAAATAATTGGGGTGGTTATGGTTGTCAATAAGCTCATTATGACTAATGAGACGTAAATATCCTGCCCTATTAATTTTTGATTCAGGCCAATCAGCGCAACTATCATGGCAACTTCACCTCTCGGCGACATGCCAAAGCCGATAATTAGGGAATCCTTGCGCGACATGCCCTGGAGTCTTGCGGGTATATAACATCCTACAAGTTTTGTGAGGATGGCAACAACGGTCAATGCAGTCAGAAACCAGATTATTTGGCTGCCCAGCGCATGAAAATCAGCAATCACGCCCAGGGATACAAAAAATATTGAGGCAAATATTATATGGAAATATTCCGCGCCCTCCTTGTAATCCTTACCGTGCTTTATAATAGCGCCTTCAAGAGAAACTCCTGCAATAAAAGAGCCGACTATTGCTGACAACCCAATCAATTCAGCAGACATTGCATAAAAAAATGCAACCATCATGGCAAAAATAAATACAAACTCAGGAAATTTTTTAGCAATCTCTGCATGGTCAATTTTTTCAAGGAGCCTGCTTAAATATCTTGAGCCTAAGTAAGCCCCTATCACTAAAAACCCGGACGCTTTTGCAAATATCAGGACAATTGACAACACTGAAAACGAGCCTGACACTATTTGCTCGGAAAATGACAATGCCAATAAGCCCAAAATATCATCAATGACTGCTGCACCAATTATTGCTTTAGCAGCCTCTGTCTGCAATTTTCCCATTTCCTTCAAGACATTCGCGGTTATTGCTATGCTGGTGGCAGTCAATGCGGTGCCAACAAAAACCGCGCTTCCAAAGCCATAACCAAAAATTTTTGCAAGATAAAATCCTGAAACCCACGGCACAACAACACCTACCAATGCAATAATTCCGCATTTCAAATTGTATATGTCCTTTAGCTTAAACTCAAGCCCCACGACAAAAAGAAGGATTATTGCGCCAAGATTGGCAATGCTTCTTACAAAATCTGTGTATGTGATGAATCCCAACAAGCTCGGACCAATCAGAAATCCAAACAGAATTTCACCTATGACGGCTGACTGATTAATTTTTGATGCAAGAATATAGCCTGCGAGAGCTACAAACAGCAGTAAACTCATCTGGAATTCTATTGTATTAACTAACTCCCAAACCATAAAAATTTTAAATATTAACTTATATAAAAATATTATCCAAATTATTAAAGTGTCTAAGATAAATTTATAAATAGTTTAGTATTACTATGATTTAATGGTAGCACCGATAGTTGATTTGGGGCAGGTGGAACGTATAATCCTATTCGACCGGATACCCGGCACTCCTGATAGCAAAATTGATACTTTAGAGCAATCTTTGAAACCATTAGTAGAAAGAATGAAAAAAGAGGGTGTTTTATCTGCTAGATTAGAGCGTTGCACACCTGTAGCTATATCCGATTTTTTGAGAGCAAATGAATATGAATTTGCACTTTATTTTCGTTTTAGGGACGCGAAAGCTGTAGAAGAGTTTGGACATAATCAAGTACATACAGCTTGGGCTGATGATTATTATAGGAATATTCGTGCTCCAAGTTTCGCAATTTTTCACCACGACATTTGATAATAAAATTTTCATTAAATTCATTTCTTTTCTTAAACTTTTGTTCTTATTAAAAATCTTATCAAAATCTTTATAAACAAATAAATATTTTCAAATCTCATGCCAACTCAATTAAAATACGCAAGAGACAGCATAATAACTAAAGAGATGAAATATGTTGCCGAGCAGGAAAATGTTGATGTTGAATGGCTCAAGCAGGAGATTTCTAAAGGCACGATAATAATTCCCGCAAATATCAACCACACAAAATTAAAACCAATTGGAATTGGCACAAGATTGAAGACAAAAATAAATGCGAATATCGGAGCTTCCAAGATAAGGGCAAGCGTTGCAGAGGAATTGAAAAAATTGGATTACTGCATTAAGTATGGTGCAGATACAGCCATGGACTTGAGCACGGGGGGAAATTTAAATGTCATAAGACAATCAATAATTGACAACTCTCCAATTCCGATTGGAACTGTGCCAACATATCAGGTTGTTGAAGGGGCAAATGGAAAAATAGGAAATATTAAAGCGGAAGATTGGCTTGATGTAATTGAACTCCAGGCAAAACAGGGAGTGGATTACATGACAATACACGCTGGGGTTTTGAGAAGAACACTGCCTCTGACAAAAAATAGAATAACTGGGATTGTATCAAGGGGGGGCGCGATTCTTGCGCGATGGATGATCGAACATGGCAAAGAGAACCCACTTTATACTCAATTTGAGCAAATTTGCGATATCTTTGAGAAATGTGATGTTACTTTCTCCCTTGGCGATTCCTTGAGGCCCGGCTCCTTGCATGATGCAACAGATGAAGCACAAATAGAAGAGCTGAAAATTTTGGGAGAATTGACTTTGAAAGCCTGGAAAAAAGATTGCCAAGTGATGATAGAAGGCCCAGGGCATATTCCCCTAAATCAGATAAAATTAAATGTTGAGCTTGAAAAGAAATATTGCCATAATGCCCCATTTTATGTTTTAGGTCCTCTTGTTACTGACATAGCGCCAGGCTATGACCATATAACTTCTGCAATCGGGGCAGCTGTTGCTGGCCAGTATGGGGCAGATTATCTTTGCTATGTAACTCCTGCAGAGCATTTGGGATTGCCGGGTCCTGAAGAAGTCAAGCAAGGAATCATTGCTTACAAAATTGCAGCGCATGCGGCTGACATTGCCAAAGGCATTAACAATGCCCGCGACAGAGACGACGAATTAAGCAGGGCCAGATTCGATTTTGACTGGGAGAAGCAGTTTGCTTTGTCTTTAGACCCAGAGGCTGCTCGAAAAATAAGGAGTGATTTGGGCATGGAAGCTGATTTCTGCTCGATGTGCGGCCCCGACTATTGCAGCATGAGGAACTTCCACAAAATTATTGGCGAGCAGACTTTTAACGAGAGAAAAATGGAAGAAAAAAAGCTTAAATTGAAGCAGATGGAAGAAGAGAAGCTGATTTGATTACAAGCAAAAGGTTTAATAAAATATACTTCTGATCTAATAATAATGTTAAATCAATGGATTAATAATAAATATCTAGAAGAGGAAGAAATAAATAGGGTTAGAAATAATTTCCTAAAATCCAAGCCTTATTCTAATTTCAATCTTCAAAATTTTTTTAATAAATCTAAATTAGCCAAATTAAAAAACGGAGCTTTGAAAGAAAAATATGAACTGGTTGACAAGGATTTGTTTACATTGTCACACACCAATGATTTAATTACATCCAAAAATCCAGTTATAAAGGAATTATATAAATTATTATCGTCAAAAGATTTTATTTCCCTGATGGAAAAGATTACCGGCGAGAACTTATCCAATAAAATTGATATGCAGTCCCACAGCATGACCCAGGGGCATTATCTTTTGTTCCATGACGATGTTGTAGATGGAAGAAAGATTGCATACATAGTTTATTTGGCAGACTTCAATGCCAATGACGGAGGGGCGTTAAGGCTATATGATATTAAAAAACCATTAAATCCACTTAAAAAAATTTACCCAAAATTCAATTCTTTTGCATGCTTCAAGGTTTCTTCCAAATCGTTGCACGACGTCGAAGAAATTAAATCAAAAAAACAAAGATTGACAATAGGCGGCTGGTTCTATGGTGATTAACACTTTGTATTTGGATAAAGGAATCCTAAAAAGCGTTGGCAATACTTTCAATATTCAAAATCCCAGAAATATTCAGCTGGAAAAATTTTTCCAGCCTGCTGTTTTTAATTTGCTGCAGGCAAAATTGCATAAGTCCAACTACAAGTTAAAATTTCATCCTTATAAACATAGATACTTGGCTGCAAAATCCAAAGAAATTGGTTTATTCCTGAATGGAAAATATTTTAAAAATCTTGTAAAAGAAATATTAAAAATCCAAAATTACAGATTGGAATATGAAATAAGGAAATTTGAATCAGGCTGTTATACTTTATTGCACGACGCAGAAAAAGAAAAACCCGGCATTGATTTTGTGATTGATTTTTCAAAAAACGATGAGTATATCGGAGGATACACCACGTATCTGACTGAATATCAGGAACTATTGACTTTAAATCCCAAACCCAATTCCCTTTCATTCATAGAAAGAAAAAAAGGGCTTATGAAATATACAAAATATTTTACGCACCAAAACAGAAATTCTATTGTGCAGGTTGTCGGGGCAATCTTTAAAAAATAAAATGAATTTATTAAACTACATCAAACTAAAGATTTATAAATTAAAGTTATTTCTTCGACATAATCTGAAAATATTAATTTTTTGGAGGCCAGATAAAATGTCTGTTACAATTGATTTGAAAGGCAAGAAAGCGATTGTTTTCGGCATTGCAAATGACAAGAGCATTGCCTGGCACATCGCTAAGAGATTGAATGATGCGGGCTGCAGGATAGCAGCTGCTTACCAGGAAAGAGTTGAACAATTATTTTTGCCATTGATGAAAGAGCTTAACAACCCAGTCTATGCAAAATGCGATGTGGTTGATGATGCTTTGCTGGATTCTTTTTTCAATAAAGTTAAGGGGGAATTTGTGGAAGTAGATTTTTTGATTCACAGCATTGCCTTTGCAAAAAGAGAGCACTTGCAGGGCAAGTTCATGAATGTTGACAGGCGTGGCTACCAGATTGCGCATGAAGTTAGTTCATATTCTCTGACAGAGCTTGCCAGAAGGACAGCTTTAATTATGAAAGATAATGGTTCGATAATTGCAATGACTTATATTGGGGGCGAGAGAGCAACTCCAGGTTACAATATCATGGGCGTTGCAAAAGCAGCCCTTGAATCCAGCGTGAGATACCTTGCCTTTGACCTTGGAGAAAGGAAAATAAGGGTCAATGCAATATCAGCAGGGCCGATAGCAACTTTGGCTGCATCCGGCATTGCAAGCTTTGGGGAAATGCTGCTCAACTATGTAGCAAAATCGCCATTGAAGAGGAACATAACTGCAGATGAAGTCGCTGATTGCGCCTTGTTTTTGTGCAGCGATCTTTCAAAAGCCATAACTGGCCAGACTATTTACGTGGACGCAGGTTATAACATCAGCGGATTGTGATTATCTTGGGATTGGTCACAAATCTTGTTGATTTTATTCTTCATTTGGACAGGCATCTTAGCAATCTGATACAATCATATGGGTCTTTTACTTATTTTATTTTGTTTGCGATTATTTTTGCAGAAACTGGGTTTGTTGTCACGCCGTTTTTGCCAGGCGATTCCTTGCTTTTTGCAGCAGGAAGTTTTGCAGCAATTGGGACGTTCAACATAACATGGCTTTTCATTCTGCTTTTCAGCGCCGCTGTCCTTGGAGACAATTTGAACTATTGGATTGGCAATTACATCGGGCCTAAGATATTCAAAAGAAAAAAAAACATATTTTTCAACAAAGAGTACCTTGATAAGACCCACAAGTTTTATGAGAAATATGGCACAAAAGCAGTTATACTCGGGAGATTTGTTCCAATAGTCAGAACTTTTTCCCCATTTGTCGCGGGAGTAGGCAGGATGAAGTATTCAAAGTTTTTGTTTTTTGATATTTTTGGAGGCGTGTTATGGGTAGGCTTGTTCACATTCGGGGGTTATTTTTTCGGGAACATCCCATTAATCAAGAATAATTTTTCCTTGGTGATAATTGCTATAATTATTTTGTCCTTTGTGCCAATCCTAGTGGAGTATTGGAAGCATAAAAAATTAAAAAAAGCACAATAGTATTTTAATAGCCTCTTTCAAAAAACTGAAAAAATCTTTTGTCAACTCCAAATCTTAACCTATAAAACAGATTATCACGCGCTGTAAAATTTGCACCTACTAGCATTTCATACGAACTTCTAGTTAATCTGAAAATATCCTCTTGAGTAAGCATACCCCTGTGGCGTAATCCTGAAATCGAACTTGCCACAAGCAGTTGAACATCAGTCATCTGTGGATTTGGAGAATCTCTCTCGTACTGCAAACCCGTGGTGTGCACAGTAATATTTCCATCGTGTCCATTCTGGCTAAGCAGGAAATTTTTTATATAAGGATCTCCGTGGTAATATTGCTGGCCTCTCCTGTGGATCTCTTTAAGAAGAACTAAGGATTCATACAAGCATTGTTCTTGGGCGTTATTTGTTAACCTGCCATTAATGGTCCAATTTAAGAAATTATCTGAATTGTTTAATCTTTTAACTCTTAATTCTAAGGTTTCATCATTGGATTCTATTACTTCCGGAACCCTAAGGCCTTGTTGATGCAGCTTTAAGGAAAGTCTCTTTTCTCTTTCATATCTTTGCCTGGCTGATTGCCAAGGCTTCCTCTCAAGAGGACCCCACGCCATTGTAACTGGAAATGGTTTGTATTGAAATGTAACAGATATATCATCTTCTCTTACAACCCGCTTAGACCTAAGGCTTAACCCAGCAGAATCCATCAACATTTTTTTGAGAGTACGCTCAGACGCTAAAAATCTTTCTAATTTATACCAGCAAGATTTATATATTTCAATCTTAACCACTTTTACATGAATCCAAACTATCAAGATGCAGAATCAAAAGCAGTTGATGCCATTAAAAAAGCAATTCCAAATTCTTTGAAACAAGACATGCTGAAAGAAAGCAAGGGCATGTTCGCTGAATTATATGAAAATAATGAAGTTTTTCCAAATCATTACATTGCCAGCACAATTGATGGTGTCGGGACAAAAGCAATAATAGCAGAGGCAATGAATAAATATGACACAATCGGGATTGATTGTGTGGCTGTTTGTGCGAATGATTTAGCGACTTTAGGCGCTGTCAACCCGTTCTTGTTTATGGATTGTATTTTATGCCAAAAAGATATAAGGAAAAAAGCTATAACCGGAGAAATTGTAAAAGGGATGTCCAGAGGCTTGGAGCAATGCGATTCTTCGAGTATCTTAAGAAATTCTATAAAGATAAATTTTGGAAAAGGAGAAACTGCATCTGTAGATGAGTTATTAAGTTCGCCGAAGCCGGGACATGCCATCGAGCTTCTTGGCTCAATGATTGGTTTTATAGAGAAACAGCAATTCAAAAAACAAAAAATAAAGCCCGGGCAGAAAATAATCGCGTTAAGAAGCTCTGGCCCGCATTCAAATGGCTACACCGATTTAAGAAGATACTTGCTCAAAGGAGATTTTGAAACGCGCCCAGAATATAAAAAATTGTATAAGGGAAAATTCTCTTTGAATGATAAATTTGATGGCTCGACAATATGGAAAACCCTGCTGGAGCCCACTAAGATTTACATTCAGGCAATGGCAAGGATGGCAAAAAACTTTGACGTTGTTGGATTTAATAACACCGGCTATGGATTAAAAAATTTGAACAGGATGCCAGAAAAAGTTGAGTTTAGGATTAACAATCCATTAAAGCCGCAGCCGATTTTTGAATTGATGCAAAAAGAATCCGGCTTTACAGACGAGCAGATGTACAAGACATTCAATATGGGTATGGGATTTTTTGTTGTATGTGAATCAAAGGATGCTGATGATATTCTTCAAATAACAAAAGATGCTGACGTTGTTGGGGGGGGGGGAAAAAGCTATAAGACTAT
>JAHFQL010000043.1 GCA_023259315.1 Candidatus Woesearchaeota archaeon
TTGGGAAATCCCAGTGACCAGCTTCATAATGCAGAAGAAGATACTTGATATTGTCCTTTTGCCTTTTGAATACAACAGCACCGCAGCTTTTTTCTTTTGGCATCATATTTAGGGATATCATCATATATAAAAACCTTTGTCAGAAACTCTAAAAACCACAACATTTAAATATAAGCTATACTATAAAATATCTACTTCATAATATATATACTATAAGATAACAAAGTTTATATATAACAAGCACTCTTAACGACTGCAATAGCCTTCTAAACTATTGCACAGCTATTCACAAGCTACTAATCACTATCCAATATATAGGATAAAGAGGGGTGGAAAGGCAGAGCGTAAAGCTAAGTAGGGTAATTCATGTTTTAGATTATCCCACCTTTTAAGGGGGTGTAGGAGTTTTTCAATCACCTCTTTTCTTCTGCGCTCAACCTTAAAAGAGTGGGACATTACATAAATATACACAATATACAAGGACCAAATGAAACTAACAAACACAAAAATATACGATACTGTCAAAGAAGTAATCGGAGAAGATTCTATAGTAATTATTGAGTACCTTAAAGACAAGAAGAACATTTCTGATTTTAAGATAGCTGAGAAAGTTGATAAGGACATACATGACGTAAGAAACATTCTTTACAGGCTTTACAATTGCAATCTTGTCAGTTACTACAGGAAAAAAGACAGGCAGAAAGGATGGTACATTAGCTACTGGACCTTTAACAAGAAAAGAGTCAAGGAATTAATGGACAAGACAACCAAGGATAAATTGGAAAAGTATTCTCACAGGCTTAGGGAAGAAGAAGCTAATCTTGGCAACTTTTACTTGTGCCCAAATGCTTGTGTCAGGGTTGGATTTGAGAAAGCAACTGATTTGGAATTCAGGTGCCCGGAATGCGGCAACATATTGAATCATCAGGATAACACAAAGACAATTGATTTCTTAAGAAACAAGATTAAGGAATTGCAGATGAACGGTAATGGAAGAATTTTGAAGGGAAGAGCTTAAGATTTTGTTATCTTCGCCACGAAAAACCCTTCTGTGTCATTATCCTGCGGCCAGATTCTTAAGCATTTTTTGATTTCTTCATTGTATTTTTTGTTTTCAAACTCTAAAATCGGTTGGCTCTTCTTTAATTTCAGCTTTATTTCTTCTAGTTTTGCACTTTCGTATTTATTCAACAAAAAACTAACAACTTCTTCATTTTCCTCTGGCTCTAAAGAGCAAGTGGAATAAACTAAAGTTCCATCTTGCTTTAAAAGGTTAAATCCGGTCTCAATTAATTGCTTTTGAGTTATTGAAAGCCTTCTCACCATATCAGGATTCCAAATTCCTATTGTTTTCAGGCTTTTTCTTATTGTTCCAGTTCCGGAGCAAGGAGCATCCACAAGTATTTTGTCAAACTCGATGCCAGATCTCTTAAACCATTGTCCTTCCATTAATGTTATAATTGCATTTGTCACACCACATCTCTGAAGGTTTATCGACAATGGCTTCATTCTCTCTATTGTGTAGTCATTTGCTATCAGGATGCCTTTGTTTTGCATGTATTGCGCTATCTGAGTTGTTTTGCTTCCAGGGGATGCAGCAATGTCTAAAACAACATCATTTGGTTTTGGTCCAAGAACAATTGGCGGAATCATTGATGCTGCTTCCTGCGTGTAAAAGTAGCCAAGAGAATGCTCAATCAAATTGCCAATATCCCTTCTTTCCTTTTTGGCATGCTCAATCCAAAACCCTTCTTTGCACCATGGTATTTGCTCAAGGTTCCAGTTCTTTTCAAGTCTTTCTTTTAATTCTTTTATTGATATTTTTAATGTATTGGCTCTTATTGAGCGCCTTAAGAAAGACAAAGAGCATTGCTTGAATTTTTCCCAATCTGTTATTTTTGAATAGCGTTCGATGAATCTGGGCTTGAAAGTTACTTGTTTGCCGCTTTCTGTTATCGATTGCATTATAATTAGAAGTAATGCAGAGCATTTAAATATTATCAAGCTAACTGAAGCTCTGTGGAATGTACCAAATTGGCTGCCTGAATTTTGTTATGAATGCCATAGCGGTTTTTCTACCTTCATCTATTAATTTTAATCTATCTTCAATTGGGATATTGAGCACACCCGGCGGCACTCCCTCAACTCGGGGTGCAACGAATGCAACCCTTTGTTTGGCATAATCGTCATCAGAGAGCAGTTTTTCTGGCGGCACCGAAGTAAAATCGGTCATTAATTTTCGTGTTTGATGCTTGTTTCTTACATAACCTTGTTGCGCTTCATCAGCTAAAAATCCAGGAAGGCCTTTATATTCTCCGTTTCTGAAATTCATGTCGACAGCAATAATTGTCCTGATATCCCTGCCTATAAGCTCTTTGATTAATGGAAAATAAGCAACTGGTCCTGCATCTCCAAACAAGCTGCCATTATATTTCTGGTAGGGTATGACCATCTGCAGCGCAATTGCAGCCATTATTGCTCTATGTAGAGGCATTTCGGGATACTCGTCCCCTAAAGCAACAGGTCTTTCTTTTGTGTAGTCTATAGCCATTATCTTAAACTTAGTCTGACCGACTGGCTTCTCTCCAAGTAAATGTCTTAATTCATCTTCCAACTTGTTTGTCGTTACAATGCCTCTTGGATTTCGGATTAGTTTTCCCTCTTCTCCTCCGACATCGTCTGCTTCCATTAAGTTCAAAAATTTGCCGAGCCCTTTGATCCTGCCGCCATACAATCCCAGAGTTACAGCACGTGCTACTTTTAATTTTGTGGAAATATCTCTTTCAGGCAGTAACTCAGGGATTCTTAATGCCAAGTCTTCCAAAGCTGCAGCTCCCTTTTCCTCTCCTACAGCCAGCATTGAGGAGATAGATGATGTAATGTAAGCATCTATCTCGATGTATTTCCATAATTCTGTCACAAATCCAAGAATCCAGTATCCTTTTGCAGAAGCGCCGCTTCCTACAAGAGCGGTCTTTCCTCTTGTGGGGATTCTTCCACTTCTTAATGCGTATGCTAGAACTTCCCTTGTGCTTGGAGATTGGAGCAAATTGTCGGCAACAGGATTAACCACATAAAACACATTAGGAGCAAAACTCTCTGCTATTTTTTCTTTCAGACCCATATCTCAACACAGTTTATACGACTATGAAACAGCTCGCTTATATACTTTACCTTTTTATATACACTATATACTCTTCACCATATAAACTCCTTCCAGCTCATAGCCAAGCTTTCTGAAGTATTCTCTTGCGCCAATTCCGGAAATAACAATCATTTTGTTTTTATTGTTTTGCTTTGCAATTTCCTCTGCTTCCATTAAAAGTGACTTGCCAATGCCCCTGTGCTGAAAACTTTCATCAGTTCTTTTGCCAATCTGTGCTGCTGCTGAAAACACATGAAGCTCTCTTATCAAAGCAGAGCCTTTTGTCATTTCTGGCCTTAAGAATTGCGATGGAAATCTTAATCTGCAGAATCCAAACAAAACATCCTTTTGCAAATCTTCTGCTGCAATGAAAAATTCATTTCCATTAGATGCATTGTATTTTGTGGCAGTTATGCCAATTTTAAAATTATTAAAATCAACATTTTCCCTGTTCTTCAAATAAAATCCTATTTCTCTGCACCTTATACATTTGCATTTTATATTTCTCTCATTGCATATTTTTTCAACATATTGCCTCAAATTCGTCCTGTCAACCCCAGAAGCTGTGGCAAATGTAGGTATGTCTCTTTGAACACGCATTATTCTGCACCATCTTGGCACATATTGCTTTGCTTCTGCAATAATTTCTGCAGCCTCCTTTGTCTTCAAGGGCGTAAATCTTCCAGCTTTCCAGTCATCATAAAGTTTTGTCCCTTCCATCACCATGCAAGGATATATTTTTAGCATATCAGGCCTGTAATCAGGATTTTCAAACAACTGCCTTAAGCCATGCAAATCCATTTCTTTTGCTGTGTTTGGCAGCCCGGGCATGTAGTGGCAGTTTATCTTAAATCCCAAATCTTTTAGAATCCTTATTGACTCAATGTTATCCTCAACTGTATTGCCGCGATTTGTTGCTTCAAGAACATTATCGTAAACGCTTTGAATTCCAATTTCAACCCTTGTACAACCCAGTTCCAGCATTAAATTCCCATGGTATAATTTTCCGAAATCACTCTTAGTTTCTATTGTCAGGCCAACGCACCTGATAAAAGAAGTCTCATTTTCTTTTTGTATTTGCTTTAATATTAGATTTTTGCCGTCTTCGTTTTTTAATTTATTTTGAATTTTTATTATTGCTGAAATATTGGAATCAATTATTTCATTTTCAATAATGTTTAGTTTTTTATTATTTTGATTATTTTTTTCAGTTATTTTTTTATTTATTGGATATTCATCTATTGTGTTATTCAAATTATTAAAAAACAATTCATTAACTTTTTCCTTAATTTCAAAATCGCTCAAATCCAAATTCCTTATATGCAATAATTTATGTCGGATAACACTTGTTCTTTTATCTTCTTTGCTTAATATTCTTGGCAGCTCAAAAAATTTCTTGAATTTTGAAATGTCAATAGCGCCATTTTTGTCAAAGAATAATTTTGAAAAGTCATTCATTGCTTTCAAGGCGTACTTGATAAAATATTCTTGGTATGCTTTAGGAAAAAAAGTAAAAGTGCCGCCTTGTATTATGATTTCTGCTTTGTCTGGAATTTTGCCCATTGCAACATAATGCTCAAGCCTGTTGAACACAACAAGATAAGGGTCGTAATTATTTCTTATAGCTCTTCTTGTTGAAGGCTCTTTCCCAGTATAGCTTTGAGGAACATCACCAAATACAGAGCCAGGGCCGCCCGGGCAGTAAGAGCATGGCCCTATTCCTTTCATTGTGTGCGGGCAAGGATAAGGCTCTGACATCAAGGCAATCGGTGCAACCCCGCTTATTGTTCTTACCGGCTTTAAAGAAAGCAATTCCTTGAATTTATGCCTTTCCTCTTCATCAGCAGCAAAATAGATGTCTGCATTTTTTGGAATTTGCCTTATTTTTTTTGTTTTGTATTTATTCAAAATTTTTAATTTTATCTGATTTAACTGGTATTTTGTTTTTGTATTATTTCTTTTGATTTCATCCAATATTTCAATGCATACTTGCTCGAAATTGTCCATAAAGCACAGAAATAAATTTTTATATTTAAATGTTAGCTTAAGCAAAAATCTTTTTTGCCTCTATTTTTTCATAAATGTATTTAACCAGTTCCCCAACAATCAAAACGCTGCTTGAAACCAATGTTACAATCACCCAGTCAAAAAAGCTCAAGGGCGCTGTTTTTAAAAATCTGCTTAAGGGCGTGTAAATAATGACAAATTGAAGAGCTATGGAAGATGCTATTGCCAATATCAGATACTTGTTTGTGAACACTCCTATCTTGAATACAGATGTTTTTTCTGACCTTGTGTTTAGTACATTAAACATCTGCAGTATCACTAAAATTGTGAAAGCCATGGTTTGCGCATAAATCAAATTTAATTTTGGATTGTAGATTTTAAAAACAATCAATGTGCTGAGCATCATAACAATTCCAGTGATAATCAGCTTTAAAGTCATAAAATTTGTTATTATGCCTTCTTTTGGGCTTTTTGGATGCCTATTCATTATATTTGGCTCGTTTGGATCGACGCTTAATGCCAATGCAGGTAGCCCATCAGTGACTAAGTTAATCCAAAGAATTTGTATTGCAACAACTGGCAAAGGCATTCCAATTACAATTGCAACAAAAATAGTCAAAATTTCTCCAAGGTTTGATGAAAGCAAATACTCGACATACTTCTTGATATTGTCATAAATTCCTCTTCCTTCTTCAACAGCATTAACAATAGATGCAAAATTATCGTCTGTTAAAATCATTGCGCTTGCTTCCTTGCTCACATCAGTGCCTGTAATGCCCATTGCAATTCCAATGTCAGCTTTTTTCAATGCAGGAGCGTCATTAACGCCGTCGCCAGTCATTGCAACAATATGCCCCTTTTTCTTCAATGCATCAATAATCTTCAGCTTGTGCTCCGGGTCAACTCTTGCAAAAATTGCAATTTCCTCAACTACACTCTCAAGATTTTTGATTTCATCAAGATGCTGGCCTGTAATTGATTTTCCTGTCAACCCAATTTCTTTTGCAATAGCCTTTGCAGTTATTTCGTGATCACCGGTAATCATAATAACCTTGATTCCTGCCTTTTTGCATTTCTCAATTGCTGCCTTGACTTCCTCTCTTGGGGGGTCTATCATGCCCTGCAATCCGACAAAAACAAGATTTTTTTCAGGCTCTGTATTAACTATTGTTTTGTATGCAAATCCAAGAACCCTTAACGCATCGTCAGCAAACTCATTGTTTGTTTCAAGAATTTCTTTCTTTTCCTGCTCTGTTAATTTCTTCGCTTTTCCGTTTATGTAAATGTAATTGCATAATTTTAATACAACCTCTGGAGCGCCTTTTACATAAGCAATTTTTTCGCCATGATGCTTGTGTATTGTAGTCATCATTTTTCTTTCGCTCGTGAACTCGATTTCATCAATTCTTTTGTATTCTATTTCAAGCTCTTCTTTAATCAAGCCAGATTTTGCAGCGCTTACAATCAAAGCGCCTTCTGTCGGGTCACCTATTAAGTTGCCATCTTTTAAATCTGCATTATTATTTAATGCTCCAATTCTTAAAAGAAGCTCAATGTCGTCTATGTTTGCTGGTTTGTTTTTGTACAAGAATTGCCCTTTTGTTTCGTAGCCTGCACCTGTTGCATCAATAATCCTAGCATTAACAAATAATTTTTTTACAGTCATTTCATTCACAGTCAATGTGCCTGTCTTGTCTGTGCAGATAACAGTTACTGAACCGAGAGTTTCAACGCTTGGCAACCTTCTTATCAAGGCGTTTCTTTTAAGCATTCTTTGAGTTCCTAATGCAAGTGATATTGTAACGACTGCTGGCAATCCCTCCGGAATAGCTGCAACAGCCAAGGAAACAGCGACTATGAGCATGTCGAGCAACTGCGCTTCATGCACTAATAACCCAACAACGAAAACAATAACTGCTATGACAATTGTCACTATCCCCAGCCATTTTCCAAGCTGGTCTAATTTTTTCTGAAGATGTGTCGGCTCAGGCTTAACTTCCTGAATCAAAGTTGCTATCTTTCCAATTTCAGTTTGCATTCCAGTAGCAACAACAACTGCTTTTGCCCTGCCGCTAACAACAATTGTGCCGGAAAAAACCATGTTTTTCATGTCAGCTATGCTCGTTTTTTCTGGCAATTCATTTGTATTTTTCTTTACTGGCTGTGACTCGCCTGTTAACGCTGCTTCCTGCGTTTGCAAATTAAAAACTTCGATTAAACGGGAATCTGAAGGAATTTTGTCGCCTGTTTCAAGAATAATAATATCACCCGGAACAAGAAGTTTTGTATCAATTTCATTTTTTTGGCCATCTCTTAATACAGTTGCTTTCAAAGAAGCAAGTTTCTTGAGCGCTTCAATTGCCCTTTCTGCCCTATATTCTTGCACGAAACCAAGAACTGCTATCAAAATAAGTATTATTAAAATAACAACTGAATCAACATACTCTTTGAGAAATGCAGAAATTATTGTTGCAGCAATTAAAATCCAAATGACAATGCTGTTGAATTGCTCAACAAGTATTCTTAAAGGAGAAATCTTTTTCGCTTCTTTTATTTCATTCAAACCAAATTTCTTAAGCCTTTCATCTGCTTCTGTCTGTGAAAGCCCTTTAGCTGTTGTTTTCAGCTCTTTCAAAACCTGCTCAATTGTTTTGTAGTGCATTTGCTCAGAAATAATCTGTGTTGCTCACATTGTCCTCTTTTGGCTTTGTTTTCATGTCCTTTAATTTTATTATGAAATACTCCAGGCAATCCAAGCCGCAAAAGCTTGCTTTCTTCTTGAAATCGTCAGGGCCGAACAGCAAGGTGTAGTTATTTGTCTTGTAAAAATTCAACTGGCTTGAGCAGGTTGCGCATATTTTCTCGTGATCTTTCAGCTTCTTTTTAATCTTTTCTTCCACTAATTTTTTCAATGTTATCGCTCCGCTGTCCAAATCGTTCTTGAAGCGCATTATCTCGTTGTAGTCCAATATGTCAAACACTTCCTCAAACCTTCTGCTCATTTGCCTCACCTCACTGTTTTTTCAATATTCATTTTGTAATTATTTTTGTTAATGTCAGAAATCTATTGCGATTTCTGAGCATTCCCAAAAACCTATGGTTTTTGATAATGTGAATTTAATGAGTTTTATTATTGTTTTATTTTCTTACACAACACATTAACTTTTATTTTTCAAAATCAAAAATAATTGAAAATGTTTTTATTGATTTTATTTATTGAATTTTTAGTTAATGAAATAATCATTGTTGGACTTTGTTAATGAGTTTTTTATTTCTGACCTCCAGTTTCTTCAAATTTGATGTACCATTTGTTTGCTTCCTCATCATAAGCGAAGATGACATTATACTTCTTTTTCTTGTCAAGCAGCATAAGAATAGGCATGGGAATTGTGGTTTCAAAGCTAGAGCCGCGCTTGTATAGCTTTCTTTTGAACTCAACCATTTTACTTATTTTTCTACTTATAAAAATACTTATTTATAAGATTTGCTATTCTGAATTACTTTAATTAAGAATTATTTACTTATTTTATTACTTATTTAAATACTTATTTAATTTACATTTGGTTTTGTTGCTTTTATTCAAATCCTTTATAAATTAAGCTTGATTACCTAATTATTGGATGGATAATGTTACCGCAAAGTGTTAAAGATTGTTTGAGTGAGAGAAAATACTCAATAGGAATTGGTTCATATTCAACATATTTCTTCATGGATATCAAAGAGAAATATGACCCTCATAGTGGGAATAGGCATATTTGCTCATTGACTTACGACCAGCGAACAGACCATCTTGCCATGAGTGACAGAGACGGTTTAGACGAACGCTTAGCAAGATTCATTCAAGGCACTATTGATGGACTTGGCAATGGAAAGCTGACTGCGGAAGCATTGCGTGAAGCATTTTCTGAACTTGCCTCAAGCTCTGGCAGATTTTAGCAAAAACGCTTTTAAATTCTTCATGATTTTTGGTGTGTATGCAAAGCATTACAATCATCGCGTCTTCAAAAGATCCTGCAGGAGTCAATATCAGGAATAATTTAATTAAACTATTTGATTTTGAAAAATCTGATGAAGAATTTGAAAACAATGAAATATTCCAATACACTAAAATAAAGAATAGAATCATAAAACTTTATCTTACAAACCAAGATTTGATTTTTGCAGAAAGGATTGACAAAAAAATTGATGCCGATATTTTTATTTTTGCCTCAAAGCATAGAAGCAAGGAAAACACACCAAGCTTTGCAGTCCATCCGATAGGTAATTGGGACAAAGCAGAATTCGGAGGGGAAGAAAGGAAATTATGCTTTTCGTCAGGAATTTTATTAAAGAATCTTTTTATTGAGTTAAATAATAATGCAAAAGAAACTAACTACGAACTAACTATGGAACCAACGCATCATGGTCCTTATATTGAAAAATCGGCTGTATTTGTTGAAATAGGAAGCACAGAAAAAGAGTGGAATGATGCAGCAAATGGAGAAGTTATTGCAAAAACAATAATTAAAGGTTTAAATAATGAACATCAAAATTATAAAATCGCTATTGGTATTGGCGGCCCTCATTACTGCAATAATTTCAACAAAGTTG
>JAHFQL010000044.1 GCA_023259315.1 Candidatus Woesearchaeota archaeon
AGTAGGAGGACTCGCTCAAGAATGAGTAAGAATTACTGTAATTAGCTACCTTATCTCCTTCTCGGTCATGTATTCCATAAGCACCAATGTCTAAGATTACCGCTGCCTTAGGTGTACTTTAGATACATTTCCTTCCAGATCTGACGGATTTTCAAAAACATCAATCCTATAGAGCAGGACGTCAATGTTGGAAATAAGACCAACCACAATAATATCCTACCGCTTCCCAAGATTCACCGCGCCTAAAGCACGTTTGCGCTGACAGGAGAGTGCTAGCTTCCCGGTAAAGTCCTCCCACATGCCAGATATAGTTTATATTTTAAAAGTTTAACTGTTTATTTTAAACTGTATCCAAAACCGCAAACCTTTAAAACAATAATTAATTAACTGTTTCTATGCAGAAACTATTGACTTTGAAAGATGTAGATGTTAAAAGTAAAGTAGTTTTTGTTAGAGCATCTTTTGACGTGCCTCTTGATTCTACAAAAAGTTTGCTCGATTCAAAAAGAATAAGGGATGATTTTAGAATAAAAGACGCTGTTCCTACATTAGCATATTTGATAAAAAATAATACAAAAATCATTCTGGAACCTGGCTGGCTTGGCAGGCCAAAAGGTGAAGATGCGGATTTAAGCATGGCACCTGTTGCGTTAAGATTGCAGGAATTATTGAAAGAAGAAGGTATTCTAAAGCATCCTGTTCTTTTAACTCCAAATTGTCTAGATCGGAGCAAGCCAAGAAGCGTTTATAGAAATAAAGATGAAGTTATAAAAGATATCTCTAAAATAAAAGAAGGCCAGGTAATTCTTCTCGAAAATGTAAGATTTGACCCAGAAGCAAATGCAAATGACGAAGAGTTTGCTAAATTCATGGCGTCTTTGGCAGGAAAAAATGCAATATACGTGAACGAGGCAGAAGCCCAAAATCACAGGCCAGAAGCGACAATAACTACCGTGCCAAAATATATACACAAAAACGGAGGCAAAGCGGTATTCGGTCTTAAATTAGCAGAGGTGATAAAATATCTAGGGAATATATCAAAACATCTTGAGAAAAAAAACAGGGGCTCATTTATATTCTTTTTAGCTGGGAAAAAAATTGAAACGCAGATTGGGATAACATCTAAAATATCAGTAACGCATGCACTTCTCGACAAAATGAAAGATGGAGATATCATTTTTGTGCAAGGTGCGGTTACATACACATTTCTAATAGCTGAAGAATATATAGATGTTATAGAAAAAAAGATTAATGTGATAGGAGCAATTATCGACCAGTTTAATAAAAAAATTAAAGAAGAAACTAACAGGATTAATAAAGCAAATAAAGAAAACGCATCGGAGTTAGTGCTTAGAGCTCAAGAATCGCTTCAGAAGGAAAAAAGCGATAAAATAAAGAAAATTGTTGGAATTACCGACAAGGAAATCAAATATTTAATAGGGAATTCTTTTGTTGAATGGAAAGAAATAGGGGAACAAATAATTTTTGCTGCCAGAGTTTATTTGAAAGCAAAATCCAAAAAAGTTGTTGTTATGACAAACATAGACCATACGATAACAAATAAATATCCAGACAAATACGGCAATTTGCCAAATGATGCCGAATTAAAATTTTTCAACTCAGCTGTCGGAATTCCTTCAGGCTGGATTGGAGTTGCACCTGGTTCAAATAGTTTAGATATAATATGCAAGAATGTAAATAGTGCTTATATGGTGATTTTAGCAGGGCCATTATCAATAGAAGACCCAAGAGTTGAAGATATTTCAAAAACGAACGAAAAACTTCTAGATGCAATTAGACACGCTAAAAATAAAGGTGCGATAACAATAGCTGCTGGCGGCGATACAGCTGCGATTGTAAGGAGTTGCAATGGTGAAGATGCTTTTACGGTTGTTTCTAATGCCGGCGGCGCAACATTGGAATTGATTGAAAAAGATGGAAAATTACCCGGAATTATTGCGATTGATAAATATAATAATAAGTTCAAATAACAACCTTAATTTCTTCGCCAAAAATATTCTTTACAGAACTTTCAATCTCATTTTTCAAATTGGATATGGAACTATTCAATTTTTCAACGTCTGTTTTCAATCTGCTGAATTCCTCGCTGTTTTTTTCAATCCTGAGATTGACTTCCTCAAGGCTTTTGCTTAGATTCCTTAATTTTTCTGTTACACCGGTGCTTTTTATCTTTGATTCCATGCCTTCCATTTCAGATTTGAATGAAAAATATTTTTTCAGGAAATCCTCAATAAACCCCCTGTCCAATTTTTTAATCTCTTCGACTGATTTCTCTTTTTTCTTTTCATCTAGTTGTATTTGGTCTTCGTTCAGCATCTTTTCAAGATTTTTCAGTGCATCCAAAATCTTCAGCTCTTTGTCATTGACTAAGGTCTCAATGGGGGCATTCAAGTAATCCAGAACAATTTCCTCATGCCCAAAAGCTATATGTGAGTATTTCCTGAGCGGCCTTTCAAGCAAAGAAAAACTTTGCAGGATTTGGTTTTCATCTTCATAAAAGTTTTTTTCTATACTTTTTTTGTCTTCGTTCAATTTTATGAAATTTCTGTGTTCTTCACTTTGGTTGAAATTGGATATGTCTGCCATCACAGAATCTTTCTCATAATTTGCCAGATTTATTGCAGCCTCAAGGCTTTTGAAATCAACATCGAGATTTATCTTTTGCCTCGATTTTGTCCTAAGGCTTTCAGCCTTGTCTCTTAAATTGTTGACTTTAACCATGTTTTCGCTGTTTAATCCAGATTTTAATTCCTTGAACAAGATATCAAAATTCCTCAGGTTTTGGGCTATCTTGTTGGTCTCATTGGCAAAGAATTCTTGCAATATGGTGTAGCTTCTCAAAGTGCCTTTGTTCAAATCACTTATAAGATTTTCAAACTCCTTGCAGAACTCGACCAGATAAAAATAATCTTTGTTGTTTATTTCCATGTGACCTAGAAAAGAGTTTGTCGCCTTTATGTACGCCTTCCTGTTGCCTTCCATGTATTGTTTTGCCTTGAACGGTATATTTGGATTTTGTAGCTTTGCATGCTCAAGCACCTCAACATTAAACCTAGTCCTTTCCAGTTCCTCATTAACTTTCATCAGAATTTCTTCTGCGCGGTGCATTATCTTTTCCATCAACGGTTTTGATTTTTCATCAATCCATTCCTCGAGATTTTGTAGTTTTATCTCTCTTAATTGCTTTGCTTCTTGTTCTTCATTTTTGAAGATTTTTTTAAGGAACTCCAGCATTTTACATCAACTTTTGGCTTTATACATATAATTTTTACTATTTTAGAGTGGATGTGCAAGCAATTATATACCTTCTTCCTTTATTTATAGATTTAATTAGTTGCTTTATACTATTTTAATTATTTTTATCACTATAAACATAAATCAAGTGGAATATAAAAAGATTATGCAATCTGTCGACGATAAATTATATATTTTGCTTAAAATGAATCCTATATAAGTTCAGAATCTCGTATTGTTGAGAAATGATCTTAAGTTGATATTATCCATTGAAACTATCGAAACCTTTAAATACGAGTTAAATGGCAGAGTAAGAAATACAATCTTTGAGTATTTTTTTATAAAATGTTAAAGAAAAGCATATTTAAAAAAAGTGGTATTTATTTTGCAATCCTTGTTCTGTTATTCTCCCTATCTTTCGCTGAAGCCAAAACAGGCACTTGCCTAAATCCTAAAGGAGGAAACTATTGCAATCAGAAAAGCCAGGCATCCGATTGTTATTGTGATAATTCATGTGTTACTTACGGAGACTGCTGCGATGATTACAAACAAACATGTGCTGCTCAATCCACTTTTGCTCAATCCACTTTTTGTCCTTTATATACATGCCCAATCCAGCCTGAAGGATGTCATTATGAGCCTGGAAAAGATGGTAATGGATGCCCTACATGTGGAAAACTGGTTTGTGATAAATGTGCTGCTGAGGGACAAACTTGCAGTGGGATACACGGAATCACGTGTTGTTCTGGGCTTCATTGCTTAGGTACTAAAGGATTACCTGGAGGAGAAACTTGTGTAAAAGACAAAGTTGAGTGCAACAGTGATAGTGATTGCCCTCAACCAGACTGCTTTAAGGCGCCTTGCCCGAAAAATGTATGCATAGAAGGTAAATGCGTACTATCAACTTGCGGCAATGGAATCTGCGAGACTTGCGAAAACACTTGCTGTTCTACGTGTACAGGCGAGAGTTGCCTTAACAATTGTAGAGGGTATTGCCATCAAGATTGTCAATCAAATATAGTATGTGGTAATGGCATATGTGAAAGTGGTGAAGCGGGTTCTTGCCCAAGTTGTATTTATTCCAATCCTCCATGCCTTATAGCGTGCCAAGCAGGCACTTGCCCTCAGGATTGCAAAAATGGAACTATTGTAAGCGAGCAAGTAACATGTATATTTTCAAATACAAAAATAAACGTCAACACTTGTTACTCAAGCAAGGGCGACCAATGCAGCGGCGCGTCATCATGCACTGTCAAAGTTTCAGGCACTAAAAATGAAAAAATTACATGGAAGAGCTCGTGTGGAGGTTACGCTTACACAATAATAGACGGAATAGATGAAAAAGCTGTTTTCTCCTGCAATGCACAACAAACCTGCAAAGATTCCGATGATGGAATAAATTATTATATTAAAGGAATTGCGACTACTTGCCCTTCTGTAGGCGATGGCCCATGTGATTATAGTACAGATAAATGCTTATCAGACTCAGGAAATGATAATAATGGCGTCCATGCAAACATTTTGCAGGAGTATTATTGCGATGACAGCAATCAAATTAAATCCGTTTCATATGAGTGCCCTAACGGCTGCAAGGACGGAGCTTGCATGAAGAAAAACCAGATAACAAAAGAGGACGTAATCGGCTGGATAAAGACAAACTGCAAAGACTCAATTAGCCCGCCTCCAGTAGTTGAAAACCAGAAATCATCCGGCTTACCTGTCACAGCAAATGCAGTTTCAAAAATTTTTGTGAACAAAGAATACTGGAAGGATTAATCTGATAAATTTTTTAGAACTCCCTTATATCTTTAAACTCTTTGTATCTTTTCTCGATATCATTGATTGTCAAAGTTTTCAGCTTGTTCAGGCTGAAATCTTCTGCATTGTGGGATGCGACAACACTTCCATATATTATCGCTTTTCTAAAATTAGGTTCGCTTAAGTCATTTGTTTTTGCTAAGTACCCTATAAAAGCGCCTCCGAAACAATCACCGCATCCAGTTGGATCTTTTATTTCTTCCAGAGGATAACCAGGAGCGCTAAAATGCTTGCTTTTGGTAAACAGCAAAGCACCGTGCTCTCCTTTTTTTATTATGACTGCACGTGGGCCTAGTTTAAGGATTTCATTGGCAGCCTTGACAAAGCTGACTGTGTTGAATAATTGTCTCGCTTCTCCGTCGTTAAGCAAAAGCACATCAGTTTTTTTTATTACATTCATTAACAAGTCCCTCTTGCTGCTTATCCAGAAATTCATGGTGTCTGTTACAACCAACTCAGGCTCCTTAATTTGATTCAGAGTTTCCAGCTGCTGCTCTGGATCGATGTTTGCCAAAAAAATATATTTTATGTTTTTGTATTTTTCAGGGACTTTGACTTTAAAATTTGCCAAAGCGTTGAGATCTGTTTTTTTTGTCTTGGCCTCATTCATGTCGTATTCATAGAATCCTTCCCAATGAAAAGTCTTCTCATGGACTTGGACTCCCTTAAGATCTATGTTTCTTTTCTTCAATAATTCTATATACTCTTTTGGGAAATCATTACCAACAATAGAAATGATAAATGGCTTTGCAAAGAAGCTTGCTGCAAAAGAAGCATAAGTTGCGCTTCCACCAAGGGCTTTGCTGACCTTTCCAAAGGGAGTTTCTATCGTGTCAAGCGCTACAGTTCCGATAATCAAAACATCTCTCATAATCAAAAGAGATTTTAATAGTTTTTAAAGTTTATCATAATACCTGATTTAGAAATACTTGTTTTCTTATTCCTCATCTCTCTCGTCTTCATCTTCTTCTTTATCTTCATCGCCATCATAATCGTCCTCGTCTTTGATATCATCATTGTAGTC
The DNA here is from genome assembly GCA_023259315.1 of Candidatus Woesearchaeota archaeon. The sequence continues at coordinate 6,098 of JAHFQL010000044.1, forward strand.
TTCATCCTCTTCTTTGTGCTTTTCCTTGTCATTGAAAGCGTCAAAATCCTCGTCTTCTTCCTTTGCCATTTTGTTTCAAGAATTCCAATTAATTACTTACTTATAAAAATTTCGGTTTTGATGAATTCCCTATGAGGGCCATAGACTTTCAAATTCATCCAGAAATCTCTTCGCTATTCGTTTATCATGTATTATCAAAATATTTTCATCATTTTTTTCCTCGGCGCTGAGTGTGGGGTTAAAGCTGCCCGTGACAACAGTCTCGTTGTCGATGATGAACACCTTATGGTGCATTTTGTATTTGTTTTTATCTAATTTAACGTCAAGTCCAAAATCTTTCAATCTTTTAAATTGTGAATACTTGTTTGAAGACTGGCTTGAATCAAATACTCCCTTTATGTTAAGGTTGCTTTTTTTGATTAAAGAATCTGCAATGGCTTCATTCGTAAAGCTGAAACTCATGAAATAAATATCGCTTTTTGCGTTATTAATTAAATTAATTATATGGGATTCACAATTGTCTTCAGGACAAAAATAATTTTCTATATTTACGCCATTGATGAGCATCTCCGGGTTCTTCACCGTTCTTCCTTTTCCGAAAATCCCGTTCCACAGCTCAGAAAATTCGTTTTCATAATTGTTTGCAAGAGCTTTTGAATAAATAACTACCACATTATTATTGTTCTTGAAGTTATCATTGTATGTCGGATTAAAAGAACCGGTTACAACAGTATAACCATCAACCACGCAAAATTTGTTGTGCATCAGCTGCTTTTCATTATCAACTCTTAAGCCATCACCTTTTATTTGCCCTTTGTTGTTTGTATCGTCAATAACTATTTTCACATCCGCGTTTTTGCTTTTTTTGGATAGTGAATATATCACATTCTTTAGATCTATATCATATAACGCGCAATGCACAGAATAATTTGCCAGTTTTATGTTATCTTCAAATGCCTTGCTGCAGTCCTCTCTTGGGCAGAAATATGCTTCGGGATTTTTGGCTGTCTCGTTGGGTATATCCACTGCTCGCCCATTTATGCTCGGAATGCAACTTGCTAAGGAAATAGTCACTAAAACAAGTAGTAAAAAAACTAAACATGCATGGAAAAGTTTAAATATAAGTTTATTCATTTTAAAGTGATAATAAGCAAAACTTATTTCATAGTGATAATATCACTCAATGCAGTGATAATCTATCACCTCTTTTTTCCCGGCAGAGCAATATCGCAAGCGAGCAAGACATTAGTTTTGCAAGTTGGGTTGTTCTGCTTGGGTTTATGATTATAAATTTTATAAGGTTTAATTTATTTTTTTCTTTTATTTCTGGTACTCAAACTTTTGTTGGCATTGATGGCATTGATAAAATGTGAAGCAATAAAACCCACAAGAATTCCTGACAAGAATATGCCTAACAGTTTATTATCGACATTGATGCTTGCCATTCTATTGTTGTTTTCCTTAAAATAAATGTCCAGATTGCTGAATTCCAAAGCATATTCCGAATAAAGAAGTGCAGATAATGTGTCGGTTTCTTTTAGGGAATTGGCATACTCGTAATAGCTGTAGCTTAAAATTGGAAAAACTCCCTTGGAAATCTGCTCAGCAATGCTGTTTTTTACTACATCGAGTTTTCTGTCCAATAAATTTTTGTATTGATCATCCGACACTCCAAAGAAATTTAAAATTAAATCAATGTCCGCTTTTGATTTGCTGGCTTTTGAAAGGCATAATTCATAATTTCCTTTCTCAAGATCTTGGCTTGCCAGCCCTATTTCTTTTTTTATTGTATCTACAGTGCCTGGAAAGTACAGGTCAACATACTGCTGCCTTTCATCGGCCTCGCTTATCTTGCTTTGGCATGATTTTTTAAGCACATTCTTGTTCAAATTAAACTGCTTTCCATTATTGCCCAAGAAGGTTGCCCAGGAGTGTGCAGAATTAATCCTTTCAGCAGCATATGCCAAAGTGCTTGCAAGTCTTTGTGTGCTATTGGTTTTGTTTAAAATCTGCAATGCCCCATCATATGATTCTCGGGCTTCTGCCAGCCTTTCCTTAACGACAAAATAAGCTTCCAAATCTGTGATTGTCTTCCTTTCAGTATTGTCAATCTTGGCGTCAAAATCTGCGATGCCTTTTTTTATTTTCGCAATTTCACTCAGCCACCCATCCTTCGACAAATTTTTTGATATATATGCCAAGGTAGAGTACTCAACATTTGCTCCGAAGCAATAACTTGCCGAAGAGTAAAAGGTTTGCTTCTCGAATGCGTTTTTCCCCTTTATAGTAAGATTTTTTGCATTATCTTTTAATGCAGAAATATTAATTGGATATTTTAAATTTGATGTTTCTTCTTTGAGCTTGTTGCTTCTGTCGCATAATCCTTTTGCCAATGACTTCATGGTGTTTGTGTACTCCTCGCTGATCTCTATTTTCCTGTATTTTTGCTTTATTTCTTTTCCAGTAAATTGCTTCACGGCTTCATTTAATGTTGATACTTCGACAACTTCTATTCCCAGATGCTTTGAAAGATTTTTAAGGTCTACTGTTGTGTTATCCACTTTCGCAATTATCTCGCCTGCTGGTATGAATACTTTTTTCAAGCCGGCTTTATTAGCTGCTTCCACTTTTGCCTTCAAGCCGCCAACAGGCCCTATTAAACCACCGGAATTTATGGTCCCTGTCATGGCATAGTTCTCATTCAAATCAAAGTTTTCAAGCATAGCCACTGTGAGGAGCGCCGTTGACGCGCCTGCACTTGGCCCTGCTATTATTGCTGAATCAGCAGTTATTGTGTAAAAAAAATCAATGTCATCGCAGTCTTTCTGGACAAGGTCGCAGGCCATCGCCTTTGCAAATCTGGTGGACATCTGGGTGTCGGTCTTTGTCAGAGGAAATGTTTCAAGAAAAACCCTGCCAGAGCCCGGCTTTATCTCCAGATATAAGTCAGCAATTCCCCCTTCCATTCCTGTGTCTGTTTCTTTGACAGCCAGCAGCTTCATGTGGCCTTGCTTGGCAAGAACAGAAGGCACAATTAAAATCAAAATTATAAATAAAATCAAGA
>JAHFQL010000045.1 GCA_023259315.1 Candidatus Woesearchaeota archaeon
GATTCCAAAGCGCTTTGGAATGATCTCATCTTACCACCTTCCTTACCTACAGGAAATAATGTGTGGGGTTCTCCATCCATTTTTCTCACTTTAGCTTTTTCCGGCCTTCCCATTCTCGCTCCAATGAAAGTTCCGGATTTATCTCTTAATTTTATTTTTGATGCAAGATTTATTATCTCAAGAACATCTTCAGATTCAATATCCTTATAAGTTTCATAGAAATTTTTTCCATTAAGGCTGAAGAGATTGTAAAAAATTTCTGCCTCTTCTTTTTCTATGACAGTTAATTCATTATTCACAAAAATATGAGGAACTCCAAGAATCTCCAATACTCTTTTGCCGACTTCGTTTTTTGGCAATATCATTTTGATTATATTATTGTTTTCAAATTCTATTTTTGCTGACGCAAACCATTTGATAATTTCCGTAAAATCCGCTCTTGAGATTGTCTTCCAATGATAAGTGTAATATGGGTGAAGCGGCACTTGCAGGCTTTTACTTAGAATTATTGCCGTCTTCCCGTCGGGTTTTTCTGTAAGATAATTTCTTATTAATCTTTCAAGATGTTCCTGATTTATATTTGTAAGCTGTGAAAGTTTGTAGTAATCGAGCGCTCCAAATAAGTTTACCATCTCCTTCTCAACTTCAAGCACCCACCACTCTTCGCAGTAGCCCGCCGGCACCAGAGTATGCGCCCTGTTATAAAAATCCCCGTAACTTACTAAGATGTCACCCAAGAATAAAATCTCCTTAATTGAATTTGAAAATTGTTTTGCTTTCTGCTCTGTGTCAATTAAGACCACGCTGCCGTCATTTAATTTTACTATCGGCCCTTCTATAGTATCACAAATTGTTATAGCTGTTGCCTTGCCCGGCCTTTCAACTTTTAATTGTGTCCCGATTGCAAGATATTTGTTAAGGACTATCATGGTTGCCGGATGGATTGCTGTCGCTGAATATCCTGATGTCCTGCACCTCCCATATCTTAATCTGAATCCGCCGACGGCAGAAGGGTGTCCCAGAACAGGCCTGCCGGCAACTAAATCCTGTATGTAAGTGTAGATGGGAACTATCCCTTTTTTGGAAAATTTTTCTTTTGCTTTTATTTCTTTTTGAAGGGAAATAAATTCCTGCAGGAATGCCCAGTGCCCCAAATCAAATTGCTCACTCCATTTCTTCGTTTGTGACCATACTTTCGCGGCTTTTTGCGCAACACATTCACCTAAAACAAGGCAGGGCCCGCTCCTGATTCTGTTTGTTTCTATTCTTCCAATATCTTTATAATTAGAAACTTCAATATCTTCTGAAGGGTCGCCGTCTATTTCAACAGGAAGATTGCTGACTAAGAATCTTATTTCTTTTTCGCTTGGAAGGTATTGGAGGTTTGTGACACGCTCATGATAATCGTAAAGCTCGGTTACCATTCTCCTTATTTCTTTTTCCGAAGGGTCATAAACATCATAGCCCATATTTTTTCTTATGTAGTCTGCCAGAACTACGCTCACTGCACCAGCTGTTCCACCGGCGCTTCTTATGGGCCCGGCGTACATCAAAGCAAGATATTCCTTTCCGTCATTTCTTTTTTTAACTTTTAGCTCAACGAATCCTTCGAGGGGTGAAGCTACAACGCCGAGCGTCAGGTAAGCCAACCCAACCCTGATTCCGGTCTCCATTGCTTCCTTTTTTGTTTCAAATTTGCAGAATTTTTCCTGCGTTATTTCCAAAGAAATTGTGAGAGCCACCCTCCAGTCAAGTTTGCCGTATTCCAGTTCCAGCTCCTTTATTCTTTTGGGTATTCCCTTATTCATTATTTGCGGTGCCGCAACGCTGACAAGCCCCTCAACTCGTTCAGCCATATTTTTTGCAAGAGGTATGTTTACCGTTTCTTCCGGGTCATAGCCTTTTGACCTCGCAATATTGGCTATCCTGTAAGTTTCTTCGATACTTTTTGTGTAGATTTCTTGATTTACCATCTTACTGGCCGAACTTCAGGATTTTTACGTCCCGTGTTTTAAGGTTCACAATTGGAACTCTGCTTGGCTCCGGGTTATGCCCAACTTTTTCCTGGAATATTGTCTTGCCCTGCCAGCAGCTGCCGCAGATTAATGTTGTGTTTCTGTAATTTGCTGTAACTGATTTATGGATATGCCCGCTCAGGAAAAAATCCGGTATTCTGTCTATGACTAAAGGGTCTCTTTTTGCGTCCGGAATGTAAAGCGTTGATGTGTGTGTTGGAGCGAGATGCCTTCTTTTCAACAAAAATTTCATTATCAGGTCTGCCCTGTCATAACCTCCCTGGTTTCTCAAAGAGTCAACCTGGGCTACAAAATAATCGAAGGAGTAGCCATGGTACATCATAACATCAAAGCCCGGAAAATTTTCTGAAGAGTGTATATTAATCATCGAAGGGTTTGAAACCATAATTGCATTGTTTAATTCGTGCATTGGCTTTGCATAATCTTTTGACAAAATTGGCTGTGGCTCTGAAATTCTCATTGCATCGTGGTTCCCGGGGCATATAATTAGAGGAATATGCTGGGGTATCTGCCTCAGCAGCCCTGCGCATTCTTTATACTGCTGGTAAATATCTTTGATGAGCAGCTCCTTGTCCTGCTCAGGGTAAATACCAACACCGTCAACCAAATCCCCAGCAATGAAAATATACTCTACATTTTTTGATATGTTCCTTTGCTGCTCATTTCCCATTTCGCCGTTTATCCACCTCAGGAATTTCTCAAAATCTTCCGGCAGGAATTTTGAAGAACCGACATGAAGGTCTGACAGGAACAGAGCATATTTCTCATCGTCAGACTTCTTCAATTCTTTGGTTGTGGGAACGTCTGGCCAGATTATATTATTTGCAAAAATCAATGTGTCAACGTTTACCCCGACAACACCTATGACTTCGTCCAGAACAACATCCTTTGCCTCGTTATAAAGTGCCGGCTTGTTCTTGTTTACCAATACTCTCCTCCTACCAGTTGGGTCTTCAAGCACAAATAGAATATTTCCGTTCTTGGTTGTTTGCTTATCACTAACAATCCCTATGATTACTGCAGGCTCTTTATCTTTCTTGTTCATAATTTTGCTGATAGAAACCGTGCTTTTAAGCTCCTGCCTCTGCTTTAAAATTTTTTCTATTGCCCTGTACCTGTTGTTAAAGTAATCAACAAAATCCTGAATGTCCCTTTTTTTTGATTCTTCTTTGTAAGAATAGACTATTTTGATATTGTTCTCTTTTATTTTTGGCTGCGGTAATTTGGCTTCTGTTTCCTGCTGTTGACCACCACCAATTAATTCCTTTAAATCTATGCTTGCAACTGCCAAGTCTTCTGTTTTATTTTTTTTTAATATCTCAAAAATTTTTGAGATTTGCCCCTCGTCTTCTATGTGGCTTAATAATTCTGAGCTTAACAAAATTCCATTTTTTAGAAATATATCGATAATGTTTCTTTTTTTCCTGATTAGTTCCTGCTCCATTTTATACTCCCTAAATTCGGATATTTTCTTCCAATATATTTTTAATTCTTGGCAGAATGTTTTCAGGTATTTCTATAGATATTTCCCTAGTTCTCCCATACCTCCCCTTGGAAATTACTTTTGCGTTAACTATCCCAAGCATGTCGAACTCAGATATTATGTCTGATATTCTCCTTTGGGTAAGGATACTTGTGTTTGTTTTGTTGCATAGGGATTTGTAAACTTCATAAACTTCGCCAGTGAATATGTTGTTGTTTCTTTTTGGGTTTACCAGAATTATTGCATAAAGTAGTATTTGATATTGTTTCGGTTGTGTTGTTACTATGTCTATTATTCTGTCCTTGTCTATTTTTTCTTCTGCTTCGTCAATGTGGGATATGTTTATTTTCTTTGAGCTTTTTCTGTCAGCCACTTCACCGGCAACCCTTAATAGTTCCAAAGCCCTCCTGGCGTCCCCGTGGTCGCGGGCAGCGTATGCGGCGCATTTTTCCACCACGCCCTGCTCCACAGCGTCTTTGTTGAACGCGATTTCCGACCTTTGCTTGAGTATGGTTTGAATTTGAAATGCATTGTACGGCGGAAAAACAATTTCCTCCTCTGACAGGGAAGACCTGACTCTCGGGTCAAGATTATCAACAAACATAACATCATTAGATATCCCGATTATTGAAATTTGTGATTCGGGGTTTTCTTCATTTATTCTTGTTAAGTTGTATAGTGCGTTGTCCCCCGTTTTGCTAACGAGCTGGTCTATCTCATCCAAAACCAAGATGTAGTTTTGTTTTTGTTTGTTTAGTGCCCTGAAAAATATTTTATAAACTTCTTCTGTCGGCAATCCTGTCGGTGGTATTGATTTACCAAGCTCGCGAGCAAGCTGGGCGATTAACCTGTACTCCGTGTCTGTACTCCGCTTTAGCTTGCAATTAATATATATAACTTTCAGAGGAATGTTTTCCCGCTCTGCTGCCTCAGTAAGCTTTTGGGTTGTGTGCTTAACTGTAAGTGTTTTGCCAGTGCCGGTTTTACCATAAATAAAGATATTAGACGGCTTGTCTTTTTTTAAAGCTGGGGCGAGTATATTAGCTATTTGTTTTGTTTGTTCTTCCCTGTGCAAGACGTTTTCGGGAATATATGTTGATTGAAGTACTTTTTTATCAAAAAAGACACTTTCCTTCCTCAGAAACACCTCAAAGAACGTTTCCAACCCACCATCTTCCATAAATTTCCAAGAGAAACGGAGGTATTTAAACGTTTGGTTTTATAATCCCACCCCACCATTTCCTATGGAAATTACATTCCTTCTTTATATTTAGATTATATATATTATATTTCTATATAGAAAATATTTTAATAATAATACAAAAAAACAAAAAAAACAATTTCCATAGGAAACTATGGTGTTGGTGAACCCAACAAAACAAAACCCACAAAAACACGTCAAAATATATAAAAATTATTTTAATAATATTTTATGGGGTATGGAGTTAGAAAAAGAATCCTACCCACCATTTAACTTGACAAACCCCAACCGGAGTTAAATTTATAAAGTTTGGTTATGGACTTAGAAATATGCAAATTTTGGTAACTGGGGGTGCTGGTTTTATAGGAAGTCATCTTGTAGACCTTCTTTCCCAAGATGCCGGTAGCAGGATTACAATTCTGGACAATTTTTACAGGGGGAGTATTGACAATATAAAACACCATCTAAAAAATAAAAATATAACCTTAGTGGATGGAGACATAAGGAATTTTAAAACATTCAAAAATATTGGAAAATTTGATGTTGTCTACCATCTTGCGGCACAGTCAAACGTCATCGGCTCTTTTCTAAATCCAGATTACGCTTTTTCTTCAAATATCGGCGGTACATACAATTTGCTGAAATTCCTCGGCGGGCAGAATGCAAGGTTGATTTTCTCTTCGTCAAGGGAAGTTTACGGAAATCCAAATCACATTCCTGTAGACGAAAACCACCCTTTGCAGCCAATAAATCTTTATGGAGCAACAAAAGTTGCCGGTGAAATGCTGTGCAGGACCAATAAAAATCTGCGCCTTACAATTTTGAGGATAAGCAACGTGTACGGTACAAGAGACCGAGAAAGGGTCATTCCAATTTTCCTCAACAACGCAATGAAGAACAAAGATTTGAATCTTTTTGGGGGCAAGCAGGTAATGGATTTTGTGTGGGTTGGTGATGTTGTTGGCGCAATGGTGGAAATATCAAATAACAGCAATTACTCTGGGAAGACTATAAATATAGGGACGGGAATTGGAATTTCAATAGGAGAATTGGCAAAAAAAATAATTGTGCTTGCAAAATCAAAATCAAAAATAGTAAAAAACCCCCAAAGACCCGTTGATGTTAAAAAATTTATATGCAAAAGCAATTTAATAAAATTAAAAACGACAAAACTTGATGAAGGATTAAAGAGGATGATTAAGGGATGGAACTGACTATCATAATACCTGCGTACAACGAAGAGGAATCCATAAAAGACACCATCAGGAGCATTAAAAAATATAACCCCAAATGCGGGATAATAGTTGTCGATGACAACAGCAAAGATAAAACAAAAGATATTGCTAAAAATGAAAATGTAAAAGTAATCTCGCACAAGTCAAACCAGGGTTATGGAGCAGCATTGAAAACCGGAATGCTTGAAGCAAAATCAAAATATGTTGGATTTCTTGATGCGGATATGACTTATAACCCCAAATATTTTCCCAAGATGCTGGATTATATGAAAAATGATAAGCTTGACATAATCTGGGGGAGTAGGTTTGGCGGTAACAAAAACAAAATGTCATTAATAAGAAAAATCGGAAACAGGTTCTTCGTATTGTTTTTTTTCCTAATAACCGGAAAGAATGTTGGAGATTGTGCTTCCGGCCAAAGAATACTAAAAACCAATATATTTAACAAAATAGAATTAGATACACTTCCCGATGGCCTGGAATTTACCCCAGCTTTATCAAAACGGATAATAAGCCGCGGGCTCAGGTACAAAGCTGTTCCAATTAATTATGAAAACCGGAGGGGCAGCTCAAAATTAAGCTTGATTAAGCATGGTTACAGAATGCTCAAAAATATAATTCTGGAAAAATAGAAAGAGGATTTATGCCAAAAAAATATGAATTATCAATTATAATCCCAACTTACAATGAGAGAGAAATAATACAAGATTCTATAAACAGGATATTTGTAAATTTAAAAAGAGCTAAAGTTGATGATTCAGAGATTGTTGTCGTTGACGACAGCAGGGACGGCACTGAAAAAATATTAAATAATCTTTCAAAAATTCATGAAAATCTTAAAATAATCCACAGGACTAAATCAAAAGGAGTCGGCTCCGCGATAAGGGAAGGAATCAAAAAAGCTTCCGGAAAATTCGGAATAGTTTTCATGTCAGACGCCCCAGATGATATAAAATATATTCCTTCAATTCTGAAAAAACTCAATGAGGGATATGATTTTGTAAACACATCAAGATTTATGAAAGGTTCAAAAATAGAGGGCTACCCATTCATCAAGACTTTTGCAAACAGGCTGGCAAATTATTCTGTAAGGATTGCTTTCATGAGGCTAGACTTGAAGGATTTCACAAGTCTGTTCAAGGGATTCAGGCTAGCCAAAATAAAAGAACTGAATCTTGAAGCCAACGAATTTGACATAGGACTTGAGACTGTATTGAAGGCTATAAGGAAAAATTACAGGATAATTGAAGTGCCTGTAAACTGGAAGGAGCGCGAAGCCGGAAAAAGCAAGCTTGTGCTCTCCAAACAAGCCCCCCAATACGCAAAAAGAATTTTAAAATTATTTTTCCTTTACCGGTAAGATGAAATCCAAAAAATGCCGCATCTGCAGCAATCAGAATCTGAAAAAATTTCTTTCGCTAGGAACAACTCCATTGGCCAACAGCTTTCTTACAAAAGAGCAGCTAAAGGAAAAAGAAAAAAAATTTCCGCTTGAATTGTGCTTCTGCGGCAAATGCAAGTTTGTGCAGCTGACTTATATTGTCCCGTCTGAAGACATGTTCAGCAACTATGTTTACCTCAGTTCAACTACAAGAACTTTCCAGCTGCATTTTGCAAGAATGGCAGAAGAAATAACAAGAGATTTCAAGCTGGATAAAAATTCCCTTGCTGTTGACATTGGCTCCAACGACGGCATTTTATTGAAAGAATTTAAAAAATTTGGAGTGAAGGTTATTGGAGTAGAGCCTGCAGCAAATGTGGCAAAGATTGCAGAGCAGGCCGGCATAGAAACCATAAACGGATTCTTCAGCAAAAAAGTTGTAATGGAAATAATAAAAAGAAAAGGAAAAGCGGATGTAGTAACGGCCACAAATGTTTTTGCACATATCGATGATATCGACAGCGTAATAAAAAATGTTAAAGGTTTATTGAAAAGGGACGGGACTTATGTAATAGAAATACAATATTTTGTTGATACCCTTGAGCAAATGACTTTTGACAATATCTATCATGAGCATATGTCATATTATACTTTGACTTCGCTGGATTTTTTTTTCAAAAAGCACGGAATGGAAATAATAAAAGTAAAAAAAGTCCCGACACATGGAGGGTCATTGAGAGTTTTTGTCCAGAGAAAAGAAGGCAACAATAAAATTGACGGCTCTGTAAAACAGATATTGGAATATGAAAAAAAGTTTGGAGTTGATGATTTCGACACATATAAGAAATTTGCAGACAACGTCTATAATATCAAAAATCGGTTGGTGGATTACATCAGGAAAATCAAAAAGGAAAACAAGAAAATTGCAGCTTACGGCGCACCTGCAAAAGGAAACACCCTTCTTAATTTTTGCGGCATCGGAAAAAATGAAATTGAATACATTGTCGAAGACAATCAATTAAAGCAGGGGATGTATTCACCAGGCACACACATACCGGTTGTGCATCCAAAAGCACTCGATATAAAAAAGCCAGACTATATTTTGATTTTAGCTTGGAATTTTGCAGATGAAATTCTTGAAAAAACTAAGAAATACGGAGATAAAGGCGTAAAATTTATAGTACCTTTGCCGGAGCCAAGGATTGTTTAAAAATATATTAAAAAATTTAAAACTGATTTTACATACGATTCTTAACTTCTGCCACAAGCTCAGATTTAATTGAGTATTCCTCGGCTGCCCACCTTATGAACCTTTTAAGGCCAGTTCTCAGGTCAACTTTGGCCTCGTAATTCAAAAGCGATTTTATTTTTGTCAGGTCAGGGCATCTTCTCTTTGGGTCGGACTTGCCGTAAGCATCATTCAATCCGGGAGATTTATGAACCTGCACTTTATTGCCGAAAATATCTGCTATTAAATTCGCAAGCCCAAGCATTCCAATCTCTTCTTTTTCATTTCCTACGTTAAAGCTCTCTTTGTTGTGCTCGGATAATAAAACTTTGAAGAACCCTATCATTGCATCTGTTATGTAGCAGAATGTTCTTGTTTGGCTGCCATCGCCATAAACTGGAAGCGGATTCCCCTTAAATGCATTGGTTACAAAATTCGGTATAACCCTGTAATCATCTTCCCTCATTCCGGGCCCATAAACATTGAATGGTCTGACCATTTTTACAGGAACGTTGTGGATTTCATTGTAAGCAACACACAAAGTTTCCCCCAATCTTTTTGACTCATCATAATTTGACCT